>JANWXG010000320.1 GCA_025057335.1 bacterium
TGGTACGCATCACCAGCAAGGAGGACGTGTGGCCCGCCCTCAAGCGGTTCTTCAGCAAACACCCAGAGGTGCAAGGAGCGTAGATGTTTCGCTGAGCGCAAGCGAAGCGTCCACTCTGTAGCGATCGAGCGAGATTCTTCGCTGACGCTCAGAATGACAGGGAGGCTGGAGGGCGAGGCTCTGTCCGAGCCGTCTCTTGGTCATGGTAAGCCGCAGGCGAAGCATCTCAAGGAGGAGGCAACCAAGAGACCTTCACTGATGCTCACCATGACAGGGGGCATTGATTTCTTGTCATGCTGAGCGCAAGCGAAGCATCTCCTCGCGGCGAGCAAAAAGAGATTCTTCGCTAACGCTCAGAATGGCAGGAGGGCTGAAGAGCAAGGCTCCCGCTGAGCCGCTAGGTCTTAGCGGTCGCGACGGAGCGCGACCCTCCAGATGCTCAGAAGGAGATCTTTCGTCCGAGTCGTTACAGCGCACTGAAGCAGGTACGACAAACAGAACGCAGTAGAAGCAATCCGCATGAAGGCAGGTATCACAGGATGACCAGTCAAGAGCGTGCCGAGCTGGAAAAGTTTATCGAGCAGGCGTGGGAAAAAGTGCAGGAGATGGGATTAGACCCCTTCCCCGTGCACTTCGAGCTCGTGCCTGCGCACATCATCTACGAAATCGGGGCATACGGGCTGCCCGCGCGCTTCTCGCACTGGACGTTCGGGCGTGACTACCATCGCCAAAAGACGATGTATGAGTATAACATCGCCCGCATCTACGAACTGGTCATCAATACCGACCCCTCCCAGGCGTTTTTGCTGGAGAACAACTCGCTGCTGGCGAACAAGCTGGTGGTGGCGCATGTGCTGGGGCATTCCGACTTCTTCAAGAACAATACCTACTTCGCCCATACCGACCGTCGCATGGTGGAGCGCGCCCGCTTGCACGCTGACCGCATCCGTCAGTACGAGATGGAGTACGGTCCCCAGCGCGTAGAGCAGTTCCTGGACGCGGTATTGA
>JANWXG010000321.1 GCA_025057335.1 bacterium
ATTCCTATACCACCTCCGCCTGCCGACAGGATAATCCTGACCTCTGCCGTACCATCGCATCCATCCTGGTCGCAGCGGAGTACAAGTAGTCCTTCTTGAGACACTACCCCCTCTCCCGCACCTTGGGAGAGGGTTTTTTTTATTTCACACGCTCCCTCGGCTTTTCTGCCGTGCTGAGCAACAGCGAAGCATCTCGTTTCTGTCGTCATGCTGAACGCAAGCGAAAGCGGTCAGATTCTTCGCTTCGCTCAGAATGGCATTTCATGTCATACTAAGCCGAAGGCGAAGCATCTGGGAGATTCTTCGCTCCGCTCAGGATGACAGGAGGCGCACTGACGTGCGCTACTACCAGCAATGAACCCCTCTGCTTGTAGTGAAGCACGTGAGTGCTTCCCCCTGACAACCAACTTGGAATAGCAGAGGCGCACTGACGTGCGCTACTACCGGCACAAAGCGCCCCCGACACGCTCTCCAGCTGGTAGTGAAGCACGTGAGTGCTTCCAGGAAGCGCATTGACGAGCCTCACGACAAACAGAAGTGTTCGTAGTGTAGGCTTCAGCCTGCCGAGGCATACTACAAACGTGTCAGCTCAGGATGCAGGTAGGCAACGGCTCGGCAGGAGCCTCGCCCTCCAGAAGAAGGGGCTTCACAGACTTCAGGAGGGGATCAATCCCTCCTCCGCGCCCGACGCTTCGCGTCCAGCAGCCTGCCGATTTGCTCGCTGGGGGTAGACGGCGAAGGAGCGACAGGAGGAGCAGCGGCTGCCGTCTGCGTGGAGGGCGCTATCTCTTCGGAGGGTGACACGGGTGTCTCCGCAGGCGCATACCGCTCGCGCAGGCGCTCCTTGCGTTGCAACAAGCGTGACGTGGCTGCCGTCGTGGCAGGCGCCCCCCGTCTGAGGTGTAGGCGTTCCTGCACACGCCCCCACGCCTGCTGCCACTCAGGCAGCACCTCCGTCTGCCACACGATACGCCGCAGGGCGATATCTACAGGCAACAGGAACAGCAC
>JANWXG010000322.1 GCA_025057335.1 bacterium
TGGGGGGGATAATCTCTATCACCAAGTCGGGCGCACCATAGATGGCTTTCTGTTGCACAATGGACATGCGCTCCGCACGTACGAACAGCAGGTCGGGTAGGCGACCACGAAACTCGTTGATGCGCACTGCAGAGCGTGAGCCCAGTACAATACCTAACTGACGCTGTTCTACAAACTGCCCCAAGAGCACAATCAACCACACAAACAGCCTCTCATGGTCTAGTTGAACTGCCATCCTCTCCACTGCCACTCCGTCGATGAGTTCATAGTCGTCATCCTCCCCGAACATATGCAGATACTGCTCGAAGGTGATGGGCGCAGTGTCCGCTAGCACCTCGGTGCATTCCTGGAGCTGATGCAGTTTTTCCGTCACTGTTGTCATGTCGGTCACCTCATTCTGAGATGCTTCGCTGACGCTCAGCATGACAGGGACACGGCTCGGTAAATAACCTTGTCCTGCACACTTTTTGTCATTCTGAGCGAAGCGAAGAATCTCGTTCTGCTGGTTTTTAAGGATTCTTCGCTCGCGCTCAGCATGACAGGGACGCAGCTTGGCGGGAGCCTCGTCCTCCACTTCCCTGTCACCCTGAGCGAAGCGAAGGGTCTCAGAGATGTTTGCTGACACTCAGCATGGCAAAGGGCGTCATGCCGAACACAAGTCGCCGAATTGGAGGGATGCCCCCCGTTGCATCCATCGGTTCAACATTTGGAGGGACGCGCTCCGTCGCGTCCGTCATCATGGTCACGACGGAGCGTGACCCTCCAAACTGTCTCACACAGTCCGCCATCTGGATTCTACCCCAACAGGCTGGTCACACGCCGACGATGCGCACTGGGAGGCACCGCAAACGCGACGGCGTACTGACAGCCGATTTCCGCTCCGCGCACTCGCGCTAGCGCCTTGTAATACTCCACGTAGGGGAAGCGCGACACGCCGCCCTGAAACAGCTCCAGCTTCTCC
>JANWXG010000323.1 GCA_025057335.1 bacterium
AAGCTGTTTGGAGGACACTATCCCCTGCTGAAGGGGGCACTGCACGCTTGCTCCCTGCGGCACGAGGCGATTGCGCATAATCTCGCTAACGTGAACACCCCTGGTTACCGACGTCTGGATGTGCCCTTTGAGGAGTTTCTCCGCGCCGCGCAGCAGCCATCGTTGCGCGCGACGCACCCCAGACACTTTGCCCTGCCTCCCGCTCGCTTAGCCAGCCCGCAAGCCGTGCCAGACACGGACGCGCCCATGCGCCCCGATGGCAACACCGTAGATATCGACTACGAAATGACGCAGCTGGCGGAAAACCAGATACGCTTCCACGCGCTCAGCCAGATGGTCAGCGGTCGCTACCAGAGCCTGAAACTGGTCATCACGGGTGGAGGGAGGTAAGCCTCGATGAGCCTGTTGAACTCCCTGCGCATCAGCGCCTCGGGCTTGACGGCAGAACGGTTGCGCCTGGATGTCATCGCCGACAACCTGGCGAACGTGAACACCACACGCTCGGCAGGCGGGGGACCCTACCGTCGCAAAGTAGCAATCTTGCAGGAGCGCCCAGTCGGCTTTGCCGACCTGCTGAGCAGGAGCGCCGCGCCGACATCGGGCAGAGGCGGAGTGCGCGTCGTCGCCATCATGGAAGACACCACCCCACCCCAGCGGGTTTACCAGCCGGGTCATCCCGATGCCGATGCTGACGGCTACGTGCTGATGCCCAACGTGAACGTGGTGACCGAAATGGTAGACCTGATTACCGCCACGCGCGCTTACGAGGCGAACGTGACCGCGATGAACGCAGCGAAGCAGATGGCGCTGCGCACGCTGGACATCGGCAGGAGCGCGTAAGGAGGGAGAGTAAGCAGTGGAAATTCGACTGAACTCCATGCTGCCTGGTGTCTCAGGCACGTCAACCCTATCCGCCCCACTTCACAACCGCGATGACGCCCCCTCATTCGCCGAGA
>JANWXG010000324.1 GCA_025057335.1 bacterium
AGCAACGCAGTGCCCCCTGCAAACTACACTATACCTCGCAGACACCAGCGCTATGAGCCTTCACCCGTCGCAAGCGTCCACACTGGCGGACGTACTCCGTCGCGCCCGCCATCAAGTCTCACTGGAAGGACGCGCTCTGTTGCGTCCACAGAGGGTCACAACAGAAGTGGACAACACATTCCCCTGCCCAGCAGTTGAAATTGGGGGCGATGAGGATGAGCCCAAAGTCTGCCCGCGCAGACATGGGGAAAAGCTCGCATACGCAGGATACACCAATCGCTCGGCGGGAGCCTCGCCCCCCAGGTTTACTGTCATCCTAAGGTCTATGTTGCTTGTCAAGAGGAAGCGCTCACGTGCTTCACTACGAGCTGTAGAGTTCTTCAGGTCGCGTTAGTAGTAGCGCACGTCAGTGCGCCCCTGTCATTCTGAGCGCAGCGAAGAATCTCATCTCCGTGGTAGCCAGAGATGCTTCGCCCAAGGCTCAGCATGACACTTTCCTCGTCTCTTGCAGGCTGAATCCTGCACTACAATCGAGGAAAAGCTCGTCGTGCGCACTTCCACGCACCGCAACGGCTCAGCAGGAGCCTCGCCCTCCAAATCTGCTTGCCATTCGCATGATGTGATGCACAGGGGAGTCCCAAACACCCCGGATTAGCAACCGCCGCGCGGACGGCGCTTCTCGGTCTTCATGGGAGCCACCTCCTTGCCCGACTGGATGAGCTGTGGCAAGGTCTCCTTCGCCCGCGCGCGGAAGCGGTAGGTAAACTCCTCATACATGTTCTGCGGCGGGTGCGGCGCCTCAAACTGCAGAATCTGCTGGCGGAGGGCGTCTAAGCCCCCCTCCAGGATGTATATCCGTCGAAAGCCCAGCTCCTGTGCAATCACCGCCATCTTGCGCTCGGTGAGTTCATCGTTGGCGACGAACACGTTGATTTTGCCCCTCAGTCGCAGCAGGC
>JANWXG010000325.1 GCA_025057335.1 bacterium
GAAGACCTCGAGCAGGTATTGCGCCTCATCGGGGAGAGCTGCAAGACGCGCGAGCAGTATGTCAACGTGCTTCCGCCCGATGCAGCCCCGGTAGGCACCTTTGTGCCCAATCCTGTGAAGGTGCTGGTAGGTGGTGCGATTGTGTTCGTGGTCAACGTAGAACGGTTCGAGCGCTTCTAGGATGTCGCCACAAGAGTTCTGCCAGAAGCTGTGCATCCCTGAGAGTTGTGCCCCGCTGGTAGAGCAGGCGCTGACCCATCGCTCTGCGTTGGCGGAAGGAGCTCCCATCAGTAACGAGAGGCTGGAGTTTCTGGGCGATGCAGTGTTGGGACTGGTCGTCACCGAAATGCTGTACACCCTCTTTCCCGAACGCAATGAGGGGGAGCTCTCTCGGGCGCGAGCGCTCGTCGTGAGTCGACGCACTCTGGCGCAGGTAGCCCGGCAGCTCGGAGTAGACCAAGCACTGCGTCTCAGCGCAGGGGAGGAGTCGCAAGGGGGGCGTCACCGCCCCAGCATTCTAGCAGATGCCGTCGAGGCGTTGATTGCGGCGATCTACCTGCAGGCAGGACTGGACGAGGTGAAACGGTTCGTGTGGTGTATCCTGGGTGACCTCATTCAGAAAGCCCCCGAAGCCTATCGCGCCCACGACTACAAATCACGCTTGCAGGAGAAGATGCACGCAATGCTACGCCAGACTCCCGAGTACGACCTACTCTGCGAAATGGGAGCAGACCACGATAAGACCTTCTGCGTGCAGGTGCGTCTGGGGGATGTCGTGTTGGGCAAGGGAATAGGCAAGAGCAAGAAGGAAGCAGAGCAGGCAGCCGCACGTGAGGCGCTCGCTCGGCTGGAGCGGGAGGAATCCGCGCAGGTAGAGGACGCCCCCACCCCTCCTGAGCGACATCACTTCGCAAGGTAGGCTATTCTCTGCTGCC
>JANWXG010000326.1 GCA_025057335.1 bacterium
GGGCGCCGATGGGTGCAGCATCTCGTGTTTCGCGGGCTGACCTTCGCGCACACCAACTGGGTCACTCCACAAGAGGGCTACAGCTTCCCTCAGGCAGAAGCGGGGCTGTGGGGAGCTATCAGCGCGGAGGGGGCACGCCATTGCGTCTTCGAGAACTGTCGCGTGCAGCACACGGGCACCTACGCCTTTGAGTTTGGAAGGGGGTGCAAGCACAATCGCGTGGAGCGGTGCGAGATGACGGACCTCGGCGCAGGGGGCGTCAAAATCGGCGAGATGGGCATTCGCCAGAGCGAGGAAGAGGTCGCTAGTCATAACGTGGTGCGTGACAACCTTATCGCGCACGGGGGCAGGATCCACCCCGCCGCTGTGGGCGTGTGGGTGGGGCAGTCACCGCACAACCGCATTGAGCACAACGAAATCTGCGACCTGTACTATACGGGAATCTCCCTAGGCTGGACTTGGGGCTACACCCAGGCGCTCTGCTACGGCAACGTCGTCGCCTACAACCATATCCACCACATCGGGCAGGGCGTGCTCAGCGACATGGGCGGCATCTACACGCTGGGCTTCCATCAGGGTACGGTGCTGCACCACAACCTCATCCACGATGTGGAGAGCCTGACCTATGGCGGATGGGGCATCTACTTCGATGAGGGCACTACCAGCATCCTAGCGGAGAACAACGTGGTCTACCGCACTAAAACGGGCGGTTTCCACCAGCACTACGGCAAGGAGAACGTCGTGCGCAACAACATCTTCGCCTTTGCGCGGGAAGGGCAGATTCAGCGTAGCCGCCCCGAAGCACATCTCTCCTTCACCTTCGAGCGCAACATCGTGTACTGGCGTGAGGGACCGCTACTGCACGGCAACTGGGGCGACAACCAGTATAAGCTGGACTACAACCTGTACTGGCGCGAGGGCAGCGGCGAAGTGCG
>JANWXG010000327.1 GCA_025057335.1 bacterium
CAGCGGGAAGCCGTAGGTGTCGTACAGCATAAACACGCGCTCGCCCGACAGCTGCTTACGCTGCTGCGTTTCGGGGTCGGCGAGCATCTCTTCCAGTCGCGTTAGCCCTGCCTGCACAGTATGGCGGAACCGCTCCTCCTCGTAGCGCAGCGTGGTCTGGATATACTCTTGCCGTTGCACAATTTCGGGGTACTGGTCGCCCAACGCTTCTATTACGGCAGGTACAAGGTCGGCAAAGAAGGGTTTCTCGAAGCCCAGCACGCGCTGCCCCCTGAGAATCGCCCGCCGAATGATGCGCCTTAGCACATAGCCGCGCCCTTCGTTCTGCGGGATCACGCCGTCGGCAATTGTGAAGGTCGCCGTGCGGATATGGTCGGCGATCAGGCGGATGGCGGTGTCCGTCGGCTCACCCTGCTTGTAGCGCACGCCCGCCAGTTGCTCAATCCGCCCCACAATCGGCGCAAACACATCGGTCTCGAAGGGGCTATCGAAGCCCATCAGCACGGCGGCGGTGCGCTCCAGCCCCATGCCAGTATCGATATTCTGCTTGGGCAGCGGCGTGAGTTTCGGCTTGCCGTCCTCCTCGCTACGCTCGTACTGCATGAACACGAGGTTCCAGATTTCCAGCCAGCGTCCGCAGTCGCACGCGGGACCGCAGTCAGGGCTTGTGCAGCCCGTATCGATGCGTGTGTCGTAGAAAATCTCGGAACAGGGACCGCAGGGACCGTTGGGACCTTCGGTGATAGCGTTCGCAGGCCAGAAGTTGGTCTTCTCGCCCAGCCGCCAGATGCGGTTTTCGGGAATGCCCACCTCGCGGCTCCACACGCTGAACGCCTCGTCGTCGTCCTGAAACACGGTGAACTGCAGGCGGTCGGTGTCCACCTTCAGCCGCTCGGTCAGGAACTCCCACGCGAACAGAATTGCCTCGCGCTT
>JANWXG010000328.1:0-657 GCA_025057335.1 bacterium
CCCGTTGTCATCCTGAGCGGAGCGGGGGGCTCTCCTCCTGTCATCTGGAGACACTTCGCTGTTGCTCAACAGGACAGGGGGAGGGAGGCTTCGCTGTTACGCCACGCTCCAGATGGTGACTGCTCCTTCGGCTCACCAGGAGGTTCGCCCTCCAAACGTCGCACTGGAGGGCAAGGTTCTTGCCGAGCCGTACTGCCCCTGTCATGCTGAACGGAGTGAAGCATCTCCAGGATTCTTCGCTGCGCTCAGCATGACAAAGGGGCTGGAAAGCGAGTCCCCTGCCAAGCCGTTGTGGCGCGCTGAAGAGCGCACAACAAGCCACGCGCTCGTAGTGCAGGCTTTAGCCTGCAGGGTGTGCGACAGACGCGCCGCGCGAAGCGACGGCGAAAAGGCTAGGAGGTTCTTCGCTGCGCTCACGATTACAAGGGGCTGCAGGGTGAGACTTCTGCCGAACTGTCTCCCCCCGTCATGCTGAGCGCAAGCGAGGAACCTCGTTTCGTTGTCATGCTGAGCGTGAGCGAAGCATCTCGGACTCTTCACTGCGCTCGGCATGGCAAGAGGGCTGAGAGGGCAAGCCCCCCACCGTAACCTCTCATACCTGGGCACTGTGATGCGGCAAGAACCAGCGGCTGCTGACCGCGTCGACGAAGGTAGTGT
>JANWXG010000328.1:667-924 GCA_025057335.1 bacterium
CTGCAGTCTGCAATCAGGGTGAAACACGTTACGCTGACGCGCCTTCTGCATTTTTTCTTGAAAAATCACATAGGAACACTTGACTCGCTATGACAAAAGATTCCATAATTACCGCAGAAGCAGTTCTATAACACTCTGGTCGTATTTTCATCTCTACTTGCAAGGTGTAGAGGGTGAACGTGAAAGTCAAGCACATCTGGGTGCGACAACAGCTGCTGGAGGAGATTCGGCACGGACGATACAGCGACCGCCTGCCC
>JANWXG010000329.1 GCA_025057335.1 bacterium
ATTCTCTCGTCTCCGAAGCGCCCTGTGGGCGACGATGGCGATGCTGACCTCGCTGGCAGGGGCGCACGCGCAGGGCTGGAACGTGGAACTGGTCGGCTGGATAGGCGGTGCGTTCACCGACGTGTACGTAGAGGGCAACTACGCCTACTGCACGGTGTCCGCTGGCTTGTTGGTGATGGATGTGTCAGTTCCCTCGGCGCCTCGCGAGGTCGCCCGCCTGTTCCTGCCTGGCGAGGCACTGGGCGTGTTTGTGCAGGGCGGTTATGCCTACGTGGCGGATGTGCGGGGTGGTCTTCTCATCCTGCGCTTCACTGGCTTGGCGCGCTACTCCGTCAGCGGTCAGGTGGAGTTGCAGGACTTCGGAGGAGACCTCACGCAAGTGCCCATCACCATAGAGATACGACAGGACGGCAACGTCGTACGCACGGAGACCCTCACGCTGGACGCGCAGGGAGGATACACGCTGAGCAACCTCACGCCAGGCACGTATGACCTTGCCTTCAAAGCAAGCCACTGGCTGCGTCGGGTGGTCACGGTGGAGGTCGTGTCGTCCGACGTGCTGGGCGTCAGCGTCTCGCTGGTGAACGGGGACGTAGATGGCGACAACGATGTGAGCCTGCTGGACTTCGGTGAGCTGGTGGCGGCGTTTGGCAGTGTGCCTGGGGATGCGAACTGGAACGCGGAGGCAGATTTGGATGGCGACGGGGATGTATCGCTGATGGACTTCAGCGTTCTGGTTCGCAACTTTGGGGAGGTGGGGGAGGAGTAGCGAAACCTCACCCTCGTTGCTAGGGAATTCCAACCTCTCCCCCGTCCCCTCTCCTACGAGGAGAGGGGAGTCGCGTTTCCCCCCTTCCTTCTCAGGGAAGGGGGCAGGGGGATAGGTTACCCCCTCCCATGCGGGCAT
>JANWXG010000032.1 GCA_025057335.1 bacterium
GGAGGCGATTCCCCCCGACCCTTCGCTGGTGGAGCGGCTCGCCCCCCGCCAATCGGGAGGGCAGGCGTCTGAAACGCTACAAATCTGGTGGTTGCGTGAACGGGAGGAGAACCTCTCTCGAGCGTTAGAACGCGCCATCGGTGCCCTGAATCCCCAGCGCGATCGCCTGATGCTGGTGGGGCTGCCCCCCAAGGGCGAGAGCCTCGCGCCTGTCATCCTCGCGGGTGGCGGTCTCTCCACAGGCGTTTTGACCTCAGCGACCACGCGCACAGAGGGCGTGGTGTCGGATGTAGACCTCGCGCCGACTCTGCTCCAGTGGATGGGATTGCCCTTGCGCGTGGGCGAGCATCCAGTGCGCGTGGTGCGCAAAGACCCCTTCTCTACGGCACAGAGCCTTGCGCAGCGTTACCGCTGGAACGCGCAGGCGCTCATCCCCCTCGGAGCGGTGCAGGTGCTAGGGGGATTGCTAGCGGTGCTGGTATCGCTGCGACAGGTGCGAGGAGGCTCAGTGTCGCGGCGGGGGCGGCTATTGCTGTCGGTGGCGATTGGGCTGCTATTGTCTCTGCCTGTGGGCACGGTCATCGCGCCTTACCTGCCAGCGAGCAACCTGACGCTGTATGTCGCCAACATCCTGCTGGCGGCGGCAGGACTGTCGTTGCTAGCGCATTGGGGCGCATGGGAGCAGCCGTTTCGAGCGTATATCCGCGCCTGTGCGCTGAGCGCGTTGGTGCTGCTCGCCGACATGATGGGCGGTCAGCAGGGCGCGAAGTTTTCGGTATACAGTGCGTATGCGCTATCTGGTATCCGCTTCTACGGCGTAGGCAATGAGCTGATGGGTGTACTGGTGGGATGTGCGCTAGCATGGGGATTGCATGGCTTACCTGCTCTGGCGAGAGGCGTGCTGTGGGCGGTAATCGCGATGGTGCTGGCGACTCCAGCCTGGGGGGCAAACCTGGGGGGCTTGCTAACCGCCATGACGGGACTGGGCTTTGCGTGGGAGAATGGGCGCCAGAGCGGCAAACCGCTATGGGCGCGGGGCGCAGGCTGGCTTCTCGTCGGCGTGCTGGCTGCTGTCGCGGTGATGTGGCTGGACAGTCTCAGCGCGCAGCCTTCCCACCTGGGCGATACCTGGCTGCGCTGGCAGGCGGAGGGCTGGGGCGCCGTGATGGAGACTCTGCGCTCCAAGATGGCGCTGATGATGCGCGTGTTGAGTGCCCTGCTCGCGTGGGGGGCGGCAGCAGCAATCGGGATAGCGCTGTGGGCTATACGGCGCAGCAACATGCTCGTCTCCCTGCGTGAACAGCGCGCGCACTTGCCCTGGCTGGTATGTGTGGCGGCGGCATTTCTATTTAACGATTCGGGCTTTGTGCCAGCCGCGGCGATACTCAGTATCGGGCTGGGAGTGCTTTTGACGAGGAGGTTGCAGGATGGTGCGGTTACCAGACCTGGTGGGGTATCTGAACGAGTATCTGGCGGTGGGTGAAGTCCCCGACTATCCCAACGCCCTCAACGGTTTGCAGGTGGAGGGGCGCGAGGAAGTACGTCGCGTGTTGACGGCGGTAGACGCCTCGGTCGCCTCCGTAGAGGAGGCGGTTGCGTGGGGCGCGGACCTACTCATCGTGCATCACGGGCTGTTCTGGAACGGGTTACAGCCGATTGTGGGGCGGTTCCGCAGGCGGTTGCAGCCGTTGCTGTGCAACGGGATAAGCCTCTACTCGGTGCATCTGCCGCTGGACGTGCATCCGGAGGTGGGCAACAACGCTCTCCTGGCGCGTCGGTTGGGGCTGGAGATAGCGGAGCGGTTTGGCGAGTTTCAGGGCACGCTCGTGGGCGTCGTGTGCGAGACGGATCTGCCTCTGGAGCAACTGGTCTCGCGTTTGCAAACGGAGCTGCACACGCAGGTCAAGGTCATCCCTTTCGGCAGAGACACGGTGCGGCGAGTGGGTATCGTCACAGGGGGAGCGGGACAGACGCGCATCATCGTGGAAGCCATTGAGCGGGGTATCGACACGCTGTTAACGGGCGAAGGGGCACACCACACCTATCTAGACGCCGAAGAGCTGGGCATCAACCTGCTCTACGCAGGGCACTACGCTACCGAGACGTTGGGCGTGCAGGCTCTTGGCGAGCATCTCCATCGCCAGTTTGGATTGGAACACCGTTTCTTTGACCACCCCACAGGGCTATGAGTGTGCCTCCTGTTGCGCCATGCGCCATGCCCACCACCACACCAGCATCGCTGCCGCTGCCAACACGCCCGAGTCGTTCAGAACCAGTAGCGCTATCGCGCCTACCCACACAGGCACAGGAGCTCCCTTCAACCCTGCTAAGCCAAACAGTAGTAAGGGCGTCCAGGCGCTGCTCAGTATTAGGCTCAAGTTCATGCCCAGCTTGCGCTCGATAGCGGAGAGCAGGGAGGGAAGATGCTGGAGCGCTTTGCCGAGGTGCGTGGGGTCTGGGGAGAGCCGCTCCCACAGTATCACCGCAAGTAGGGTAGCTCCCAGCGCCATCAGCGCAGCCGTTCTCGATCTGCGCAGGAGCAGTGCCCTGCTACATGCGACACCGAGCGCGGAGAGCATCGCCCCCACGTTCGCCCCTAGAAACGGCGCCCCTAGCGCCACGGCGGTGAGCAACCACCGCAAGAGGCTCCAGCCTGCGCTCTCTGTCGCGAGGAAGAGGCTCTGCGCTCCCATCAGGCTCCCTGCCGTTTCGTTTCCGACGCCGTAAAAGCGCGCTCCGTATTGCAGCACGTAGCCGAAGCCGCTCCAGCGTAAGAGACCGCTCCCGTGCAGAAGGCCGACGCTTGCAAAGATGAGGAGCGCTACCGCTAGCGCCCGCAACGACTGGCGAAGCGCAAAGCGTGATAAGACGACAAGAAGCGCGAGCAGACATCCCCCCCAAATGCCTGCACGCGCCTCCATCGAAATGCCCCCCAGGGGGAAGCAGACGAGCACCGGCACAAGCGACACACCCAGCAGGGGAACCGCACAGGGAAACAGCCAGAGGGGACGCACTAGCACACGGAAGCGATACCACAGAAGCCAGGCAAGCAGAAGAGCCACCAGCTGTATCGTCGGCAGCATGCCTATCCGCTCCTGCCACCATACCTGTCGCATTAGCGAACCGTGTAGCCGCTCCACCGTCTGTACGGGGTCTCGGGCAGGTACTACCCGCGCTGGCGAGCCGACCACCTGAGGCGGTATGCTACCTCGCTGGAAATGGTCTATCCATGTAGCCGTCAGGTCAGGCAGGATGAGAAAGCCGGGCAGACGAGTCGAGCTAGTAGTGAGCAGACCGCTTTGACCGTCCTGCAGCCGCAGCACCCAGCCCAGCCGAGAACCGCTCGCTACCTGACGCGGAGCAGGAGCAGGCGAGAGGAGATACAGGGCGTCATCGGGCGGATTCAGCAAGGAGGACAGCTCTCGGACAGCGCGCGCCACCTGTGTCCACTGTGCCTCCCGCAAGTCTAGCCATAGCATGAGGCGAGAATGCTGTTTGAGCATCGTGCGTGCCTCTTGAAGCAATGCCACATGGTCAGGCAAAACGAACGTATATCGATTGGGGAGGGGTGCACTTGCGAGCAGCATCGGCGAGTCGGCAAGGGTTGTTAGGTAGCGGAGGTACACGCCTTTCCTTTCCATCTCCCCAGGTAACAAGCCGATGATGGCGGCGGGCGTTCCGCTCTGGAGGGGTTGCACCGGGGAGACGGGTTGCCCATCTGCACTTGCGGCTAGCTGCGAGCGGATGAGGACGCGCGCGCCCGCGTTGAGAGTAAGGTAGGCGCTGCGTTCCCACTGTTCAGGTGGTAGGGTAGCAAGGCGTTGCGCAGAGGGCAAGGGAGCATAGTTGAGCAGCAACGCCTGCGCCCCCGGCAGGCTTCTGGCAAGACGAGACAGTGTAGCGAGCTCTTCTGGCTGAAGGCAAACTACCACGACTCTTTGCGCCCTTGCCGAAGTGAGCAGGAGCAGCAGGAGAATTAGGCAAACCTTTCTCATGACCACGTCCCTGCTCCAAACATGTTAGCGCCGAGCCTCGCCCGCCGATGGAGGTGGAGCCAGGGGAAGAGCAACCTTCTGCCTGCGCAGCCGAGCGCGACCTGCGAAAGCAGTTTGTCTCTCCGTCGGAGCTTGCATCGGTCGCTATACAATGAGTATGGATGTTGGCGCCAAGGATCGAGATGTTCCATGCGTCATGATTCCGTCTTCGGCGTCTTCCCCCCTCTTCGGCAAGGGAAGGCTGGTAACGCGCTTTCGTCACAATGCACAGCGGGATGTTGTGGGGCACAGGCTCATTCGGGTAGTATACTCTGTTGGAAGGAAAAGAACTATATGGAGCAGACTATTCCTGAACTTCATCTACATCTGGACAAGAGGCGGCCATTTTTCGCTCGCACAAGAGCATTGCGCAGGTATCTTGCAGTGGGGGCGGCGGTGTGCATGGTGCTCCTCTGGGTGTGGAAATTCGTCGCCTTAACGCCTAGGCGCGAGCCTGCGCTACTTCAGAGCGCAGTAACGCTGCCTGCGCCCGCGCCTCTGGAACAGCCCGCTATCCCGATGCCATCTGTGACCGTGACCTCGCCCCCTCCGACGCTGCCAGTAGTGCAGGTCACCGCTTCTCGCCCTTCCATCTGGGAGATACGAGCGGAGTTAAAGCGAGGGATGTGGGAGTGGGAGTTTCCGCACTATCTGAACGCTCCACACTACGGCTCTGGACCGGATAGCCCACATCCCTCTCAGATGAAGCCGCACATGGCAACGTTGTGGGCGGGGGAGTAGCCCTAATCGCCCTCCGCCAGTATCGGATACAGTTCGCCCTCAAACAGCTGACCTGGCTGCAGAGATAACCTGTCGGTAATCACATGCGGCTTGCCCGTGTAGCGCGCGCCATCCGCCATGTAGATAATCACGAAAGCGCGGCGCGGTCGGTCAGAATGATTGGCTCCTGCATAGTGGAAGGTCAACCCATGATGGAAAGTGCAGCTGCCCGCTTTCAGGCGTGCTATATACGGCTCTCGGGGCTCTTTGTCGGGCACGAGCGCAAAGATATCCTTCGGGTGTACCAGGTCTATCGGCTCTAGTTCGCCCCACAGATGCGAACCCGGGATGAACTGCATACAACCGTTATGCTCATCGACATCGTCCAGGGCTAACCAGCAGGAGATCTGGTCGTAACCGCTCATCGACCAGTAGGGGCGGTCCTGATGCCAGGGCGATGGCTTGCTGTCGCCGGGCATCTTGGTCAGCAGGTGGTCATGCCAGAGCCGAACCCGCCGCACACCGAGGAGCCGACGGGCGATTTCGGCGAGCCGGGGGTGTAACGTGTACTTCCGAATACCATCGTGCAGGAGCCACAGGTTCAATTTCTGTACGAAAACCTTTTCGTAATCAGGATTTGCTGCCGACAGCTCAATGTGCACATCGTACCGTTGCGCCAACACCTCGTCCGCTGCACGACGCAACTCTTCCAGCTCGTCTGGCGTGAGCACGTTGTCCAGCTGGACGAAACCGTTCTCTCGGAAGAATGCGATTTGCTGTTCCGTCAAAGGATAAACATCCATTCCCATCACTCTCCCTGAGATTCTTTGCGTTTCTAAGCAAGTGTACCCCCGATGGATGGGGAGATTCAAGCAAGCCGTGCAGGTTGCATGCGGTACCTGCTCGTCGTGCAGGCTTCAGCCTGCAGGGGGCGCACGACGAATGCGTCATGCTGAGCCGTTGGCGAAGCATGACGAGGATTCTTCGCTCTACTCGGAATGGCAAAAACACCCTCAATTTAGTTACTACAAACGTTTTGTGTCATGATTGACGTGAGCGAAGCATTTCTCGAAAACCTTCGCTCGGAAGAACGAACTGCGAGGCTCTTGCCCAGCCGATGTGTCGTCTTGTCCTCACCCCTAACCCCCTCTCCCAGCAGGAGAAGGGGCTAGGGGATGAGGGAGGATTCCACGGCTCGCACTGACAAGCAGGTCTTCCGCTAAGATGTGACGACGCACTGCGAACAAGGGTGTTCGCAGTGAGGCTTCAGCCTGCCAAGGCAGAATGGCAGGAAGTGCCCAGAACAAGATGAGACTGGAGGGCGAGGCTTCTGCCGAGTCGCTGCGATGGGGCCGAAACGCACAGGAGTGCGCACCGCGAGCGTGCCTACTGCGCGGTCTACGAGGCGTTCGTGCAAGCACGGTAGGGAGGGGCTATCCTCCTACTTGTCGTAACCCCTCAGACACTCGCGCCACGTAGGCTTCGTACTGCTGCTGTAGCATGCGTGCAATGGTGTCCTTCGCTGCCACCAACACCAGCTGTGCCGTTTCCAGCCTCTGCAAAGTGAGAGCTGTCCCTTCAGGCGTACGCTGCAGAGGCAGGACTGCAAAGCCCGTAGGCTTCACCAGCCACGCCAGACGAGGCTCAAGCCAGGGGAGCTTCGGCAGCTGTATCTGTACGGTCACGGGATTCACGCGCAGAGTGTGCCTCTCCTGGACGTAGTCCTCGTTCAGCACTACTAGTAGCAAGGCTTCTTCTCCAGCGACTAACGTGGAGACCAGCGCGTTGGGTGCACTGGCACGGGCAAGCGAAGTAGGATGCGCCACTGCTAGCAATGGCGCTACGTACCCCAGCTCACGGTACACCTCGCCGATAGCATGCCAGACCTCTGGGAACTCGCCACTGCCTCGATGCAAGTACGTTGTCGTTCGCTCTGTATGGTGTCCGTAGCCGAACAGCCCGCGTGCCCCCGCAGCGATAGCGTATAGGGTCATCAGGCGTATCTCGCCAGGAGTTGGGGGGCGGGGAAATCGCTTCTTCGCCCGTTCTATTGGGTCATACGGCTCTTCGTAACAGCTCTGGAACGTGAAGCTAACGGGGCGAGGACCCGCAGCCTGACGCGCCGTGCGCACGACCTCGTACACCCATTTTATATCCTGTCCGAGAGTTAGTGGGTAACAGTCGGGGTTCACCCAGTCCGCGATAGGCGCGTAGACGTAATAATTCACTGGCTTGTAGGTCAGATTTAGCGTGAGTAAGGTCATCTTGCTGGGGTCGGCTTCGCGATAGGTCTGGCAGCGGCGCTCCATCTCCATCGCGAGGTAGCCGATGCGCTGCACGTGCGGCAAATCCTTCGCCTCGAAGTAATCATGCACGTCAGGCTCGTCCATTGGGCTGTAGGCGAACAGCCCTGGATGTGCCCTCATGTAGTCTGCGGGGGCGGAGTTGCCGATAATCATTACCGCCTTCATCGCCAGTTGGGCGTGCAAGTCCAGCAGCTCCTTGCTGAGGGGGGCAAAACTGTTGTGTCCGTTACAGCCGTTTTGGGCATACTCTGCGTAAGTAGCGTAGCCGTAGGAACCGAGTGGTACCCAGTCATCACCCGTGCGCACACAGCAGGAGGCTGTTGCGCCATCCGAAGTCTGCACGCGATACACGTGGTAGGAGCCATACACCAGCGGTCGCCTCAAACGCAGCACAATGGGAGCTATTCCCGTGCGAAAGCGGTGGTCTAGCACCTCGCACTGACGAGAGACCTCCTGCGCGTCCAGCCACACGCGCTTCACCTGCCGATGCCTACGGTCAGCGTTCTCCACAACGAGGTAAACTGTGTCGCCGTGTGCGTTGAAGCCGACCGTCTCGATGCGTATCGGCGGCTTCTGCATGGGAACATGTGCTGTGATTTCGTCGCCGCTGTCGAAGGCGATGCGCACGAAGGGGGTAGCCCCTGGCTTCTCCGCGGGGCGGATGCAGCACTCCCCTACGGCGCCTGGCGGCAACGGATTGGGCAGCAAGCGCCACCAGTGCACCTTGCGTTCTTGCCGTAGCTTCTTCAACGGCATATCGTTCAGGAAAAAGGCTTCGGGGTAGACAAGGCGGCTACCCCTGTTAACCACGTACAGGTATAGTGTGCCAGCGGCGAACCCTCCGGCAAAGAAGTCTTTCCCCCCGAACCCGCTCTCGAACCAACCATACGGCTCGCCGCGATCGGGTAGCCAGCAGGTGTGGAGGAGCTCTATGGACGCCATTTCGGGGTCATCCTCCCCACTCCCGTTATCATCCATCGGATTCACCAGTTGGCAATTCCCCGACACAAGAGGTTGCCTCGCGTGGTGCCTGTCTATGCTAACACATCAGCGAAGGAGGGAGCAATACGAAAAAGCGTCATCCCTTGCTCTCTCAGCGAGGTGAGGGCGTTTGAGAAATCCCCTCGGGCAACCTTACTACGCCACAGGGAGCGGTTGCAGCTCGTAGGGGAGAGACCCTTCTCTGCACTCAGGGTGACGCAGAGACCAGAGGACAAGGCTCTCGCCGAGCTGCACCCTTGTCCTGCTGAGCCGAAGGCGAAGCATCTCCCTCAGGTTGGTTCAGGGAGTCTTCGCCTCGTCCGAGACGACAGCAGTTCACCCGACGTTTCGTAGTGGATGTCTTCCCCCCGACTGAAGTCGGGGGCTATGGGAAGGGGGGAAATCCGCCTGCGCGGATGGGGAAAACCTGCGCAGGCAGGTCTGTTCTTAGCATAGCCCCCCATTTCAATGGGGGGCATAGTGTCTCGGCAGGTTGTGCCCCCGATTGAAATCGGGGGCTATGGGAAGGGGGAAATCCGCGCAGTGAGGTTGACAAGCGTTTTTCCTGTTTGGTAGAGTCTTTGCCACAGTGAGATGTGGAAGGGAGGGGAATTCGTCTTGCCTTCAGTGTGGGTTGTGCTCGGTGTCGCAGTGCTCCTGGGGATAGCTTATCGTTGGTACGGAACCTTCCTAGCGCGTCAAGTTTTCAGGGTAGACGACGCTCAGCCGACCCCTGCGCACACCCAGCGCGACGAGGTAGACTACATCCCCACGCCCGTGCCTGTGTTGTTTGGGCACCATTTTGCGTCGATTGCGGGCTTGGGACCGTTGCTAGGACCAGCCATCGCAGTCATCTGGGGTTGGTTGCCTGCGCTCTTATGGATTGTCATCGGCAGTATCTTCATTGGGGCGGTACATGACCTGGGATGTCTGGTCGCGTCAGTACGCCATCGCGCACGCTCCATTGCCGATGTGGCGGCGGACGTGATGGGACATCGTGCCCGCATGCTGTTCCTGTTGTTCGCCATCTTTGCGCTCTCCTTGGCGATGGGGGTTTTCGTGGTGAACATCGCTTCGTTGTTTGCGCCTGGTGCTGGTGCAGCGGAGGGTGGACATGTGCCGCAGGCGGTGCTGCCTAGTCTGATGCTCATCGTGATTGCCGCCACGATGGGAGTACTCCACTACCGTCTGCACATAAGGCTCACCCCCTTGACAGTAGCAGCAGTGCTTGCAAGCCTCTTTTTCGTGTGGGTGGGTGTTCGCGCGCCTATTACGGAAATCGCCGGAATCTCGCTCACGCCCGAGCGGTGGACGTACCTGCTCATGGTGTATGCTTTCGTGGCGTCTGTGCTGCCCGTGTGGTTGCTGTTGCAACCGCGTGACTACGTGAACTCGTTCCAACTCTACTTGGGCATGGCGCTGTTGCTAGGAGGCGTGCTACTGGCAAACCCCACAATAGTGGCACCTGCGGTAAACACCGAAGCGAGGGGATTGCAGCCTCTGTTCCCCATGTTGTTCATCACAGTGGCGTGTGGAGCGGTGTCGGGTTTCCACTCGCTCGTGGCGTCGGGAACTACCTCCAAGCAGATAGCGCGCGAAAGCCACGCACAGCCGATCGCCTACGGTGGGATGCTGACCGAAGGGCTGCTGGCGACGCTAGCCCTAGTAGCGGTTGCGGCTGGTATGGGGAGTGCCAGTGAATGGGCGACCCGCTACGCCGATTGGAAATCAGCAGGCACACAGGCGCTCTCCCACTTCGTGCACGGGGCGGGCACTCTGGTGGCGTTGACAGGCGTGCCGCTGGAGCTGGCGAAGGTGTTCGTGGCAACAGTGGCGGTCGGTTTTGCGCTGACTACACTAGACAGCGGTACACGCCTCATCCGCTACAATGTACAGGAACTTGGCTTCGCGTGGCGGGTAGCTGCGTTGCAGAAGCCGCTAGTGGCGACAGCGATTGCGGTGGGACTCATCGGAAGCTTCGCTCTGATGCGCTCTCCTGACCCGTTGACGGGGCAGCTAAAGCCGTTGGGTTCCATCTTATGGCAACTGTTTGGCACCTCTAACCAGCTGCTGGCGGGGCTATCGCTGCTGGTAGTGTCGCTCTACTTGCGTGCCGTAGGACGCCCTTCGCGCTATACAGCGTTGCCTATGGTGTTCATGCTGATTGTCACTATCAGCGCGCTCATCTGGAGTATGTTCCAGTTCTGGAGACAGGGCAACTGGTTGTTGCTCTCGCTGGCTGGGGCGATTCTGCTACTGGCAGGATGGTTAGTGGGCGAAGCGTTGGGAATAGTGCAGCGCCGTCTCCGTGTTGTGGTTTAGAAGTGTATTTTATCTACAAAACCAGTATTATGCATGGCTTTTTTCAAAAAGAGGGGTAGTTCCCCCCGATTTGGTACGAATCTTGCGTTATAGTAAAGATGGGTATAGCTGAAAGGAGGAGACGCGATATGCGGAAGTTGGTAGCGGTTCTGGCAGTAGCAGCAGCATGGGCGCTTCTGGTGCATCCTGTGGCACGCGCTGGCACGCCTCTCCCGGAGGCAGAGCCGAACAACACTTTTGGCACCGCCAATCTAATTGCTCGCTCTCTGTTCAACCCGACAGGCTCGGTGAGCATTCTGGGGACGCTCAGTCCGGGCGACGTAGACTATTTTGAGGTGCCTTTGCTCGCGGGCGATTTCTTCGCAGCTCACCTCGTGATTGCGCCCGGTTCTTTCAACAACGCGACCGCTCTGGGCATCTTCGACCCGGGTGCCAATCTGGTTGCCTACGACCTGTACGCCCCCAACGTGCTGTCTGGTCTGATCCCCTCTAACGGAGGGTGGCGTGTCGCAGTGACTGGATACCCAGATGTGGGCTCTGTCTTTCTGGGGGATGATGGAGTTCCCTTCAATGGAACTCACCCTCAGAGCGTCAACTACTTACTCACACTGAGTCTGGTTCCAGTACCCGAGCCGGGCGGCATGGTGGCTTTGGCTACTGGGATCGTGGGGCTACTCGGCTACTCGATGCGACGACGGCGTGTCAGCTAGTCCCCGCCTGCGCTCAGACTCCATTTTCTCCAACAGCCCGTCTCCTGGACGGGCTGTTGGGTTATGGAGAGCGCTTGGCGTTCCCCCAATCTCTCTCATCATCTTTTCTTAACAATACCGACCTACACAACTTGACAAACCTTCCGATGATGTGGTATAACCTACGCACACAAGGAAGCAATCCTACCGAAAAGTACATACAGCAACGCGAAGAAGAGGAGTAGTAGGTAGAGGGGCGTCTCACAGAGAGCTGCCGGTCGGTGCGAGGCAGTAGACGCGGCTACCGAACTCGCCTCGGAGCAGAGAGGCTGAACCAGGCTGCTGCCTGCAAGTAGGTCTCTCCGGGTGCGCCCGATATCGCGCAAAGAGTGGCTTGCGTGTGAAGCCCATTCGCTTTGCGCGCAGGCAACAAGGGTGGTACCACGTGAGGTCATACAAGCCTCTCGTCCCTTGGCGGGATGAGAGGCTTTTTTGATACTAAAGGCTACACAGAGGGAGGTCGATACGAGCGATGCCAAGAATGTCTGGAGCACAAATCCTGCTAGAATGTTTGAGGCAGGAAGGCGTGGAGTACATCTTCGGCTACCCGGGAGGCGCCGTGCTTCCCATCTATGACGCACTGTACGACTTTCGGGACATCAAGCACATCCTAGTACGCCATGAGCAGGGCGCAGCACACATGGCGGACGGCTACGCGCGCGCGACAGGCAAGGTGGGCGTCTGCCTGGCGACGAGCGGACCTGCCGCCACCAACCTGGTGACAGGAATCGCCACTGCACAAATGGACTCCATCCCAATGGTGGCGCTCACAGGGCAGGTGCGTACCACCAACATCGGCAAGGACGCCTTCCAGGAGACCGACGCCATCGGCATCACGATGCCCATCACCAAACACAACTACCTGCTCAAGCGTACCGAAGACATCCCGCGCGTCATCGCGGAAGCCTTCTACATCGCCCGCTCTGGGCGCCCGGGCCCCGTACTCGTAGACATCCCTCTGGACGTCAGCCTTGGCAAAATCGAGTGGGATCCCTCGCAGTACGAGAAGGACCCCGATATTCCTTCCTATCGCCCGACCTACAAGGGGCACGAGATGCAGATTCGCAAAGCCGCTCAGGCGATTAGGGAGGCGAAGCGCCCTATCCTGTACGTGGGCGGCGGCGCAGTGCAATCGGGCGCACAGGAGGAGGTGACCGAGCTCTCCGAACGCACCAACATCCTGGTCACTACCACGCTGATGGGTAAGGGCGCTATCGACGAGACGCATCCCAACAGCCTGGGTATGCTGGGGATGCACGGCACCGCTTACGCCAACTACGCGGTGCACAACTGCGACCTGCTGATTGCCGTCGGAGCGCGCTTCGACGACCGCGTGACAGGCAAGCTCGACCAGTTCGCTAAGTACGCGAAGGTTATTCACATCGATATCGACCCAGCGGAAATCGGCAAAGTGGTGCACTGCGACATCCCGATTGTGGGCGACGTGAAGACAGTGCTGCGCGAGCTGCTGAAGTATGTGGAGCCGCGTCCCGCCACCGAGTGGAACCGCCAGATTATGGAGTGGAAGCGCAAGTTCCCGCTGGTCTATCCCAAAGACGGGCAGATGCATGCCGAGTTCGTTATCGACGAAATCTGGCGCGTGACTGAGGGCAACGCCATCATCACCACTGGCGTGGGGCAGCACCAGATGTGGGCGGCGCAGTACTACAAGGTGAAGCGCCCGCGCCAGTTCATCACCTCTGGTGGACTGGGCACGATGGGATACGGACTGCCCGCTGCTATTGGCGTGCAGCTCGCCCTCCCCAACGAGACGGTAGTGTGCATTGACGGCGATGGCTCCTTCCAGATGACCGTGCAGGAGCTGATGACTGCCGTCGTGTACGAGCTGCCCGTCATCGTGGCGATTATCAACAACCGCTCGCTGGGCATGGTGCGCCAGTGGCAGGAGCTGTTCTGGAGCGAGCGCTACAGCGAGGTGGACCTGCAAGCCTCGCCCGACTTCGTGAAGTTAGCGGACGCCTACGGCGCCATCGGCATGCGCGTGACGGAGCCTGAAGACGTGGAACCCGCGATGCGTGAAGCGATGAGCCAGCGCAAGAAGCCTGTCATCATCGACTTCGTGGTGCCCACCGAGGAGAACGTCTACCCGATGATCCCGTCGGGACAGAGCATCGAGCAGATGATGCTGCGCAAGGACCTCGAGCAACTGCGTGCCACTGTCGACACGGACGGCGAGGAGTGGTCGTTCGCAGACCAGGAGCAAATCCTGAGGCAGTTCGTGGAACAGCCTGCAAGGCAGTGAGGGGTGCAGGGACGATGGCAGGAAACGCTCAGAACGGCAGGGAACACCAGCATACGATTACCGCGCTGGTGCAGAACCATCCGGGTGTGCTGGCACGGGTCGCCGGGCTGTTCGCCCGGCGAGGCTACAACATCGAGTCGCTGGCGGTATCCGTGACCGAGAACCCCGACATCTCGCGGATGACCATCGTGGCGCGCGGCGACGACCGCGTACTGGAACAGATTACCAAGCAGCTCAACAAGCTCATCGAGGTCATCCGCGTGGTAGACTACGTGGAACACTCCGCGATTGAGCGCGAGCTGGCGCTCATCAAGGTCAATGCGGAGCCGAAAAACCGCTCGGAGATTCTGCAGCTGGCGGAGGTGTTTCGCGGGCGCGTCATCGACGTGAGCGAGAAGACCTTCCTCATCGAGCTCACAGGCGGTCCCGAAAAGATCGACGCCTTCGCCCGCCTGATGGCGCCCTACGGTATCCGCGAGATGGCGCGTACCGGCGTGATTGCGATGGCACGAGGCACCAAGACGGCGTAGAGGAGGCGGCGGTGCAGGAGATCATCACCGCGCAGCAGGTGGACAGGGTGTTTCTCATCCTGGCGATAGTCGGTCCGCTAGTGGGAGCGGCGGTCGGCTGGGCAAGGGGTAGACGTACGCTGCAGGGCTTGCTGTGGGGGATGCTCCTCACCGCCAACTGGCTGCTGTGGCGCGTGTACAACGCTATCACTGACCGTCTGGGACTGGATACAGTGCGCAATCTGCTGGTGAACCTGGCGTTATTTGTGACGCTAGGCGTAGTAGCGGGGTTTCTCGCTGCCTGGCGTGTGAAACGGGGGACAACGCCGCATGGAACTGGTGCAGGTCGTGGTCAAGCGTCGCCACACTGAGAACGGCACGGAGCTGCATGTTCAGGTGCAGACCACGCCCGTGGGGAGCCTGTTGGTGGGCGCAACGGCGATATGGATGGGGGCGAAGGTGCTGAAGATGTTGCGACGTCGCTGGTGGCTGCCGGTAGGGATGGGAGCCGCGACGTTGCTGCTCCGACGCCTATCTGCCCCCGCCGCTTCCCCTAGGAGGAAGGTCTAGCCCGAGCGTATCACTTTCGCCGAGCCTTTCTCCCCGTTCGTGGGAGGGCTGGAGGGTAGTTTCCCTCCCGTTTTCAACGGTCGCGACGGAGCGCGACCCTCCAGGGCTGTCCTGCTGAACCGAAAGCGAAGGGGGGTGCCACGGGCTGTCATGCTAGCGTACGCGAAGCATCCAGGATTCTTCGCTGCGCTCAGAATGACAAGAGGCGCACTGACGTGCGCTACTACCAGCACGAAAGTGCACCCGACGAACTCTACAGTTCGTGGTGAAGCACGTAAGTGCTTCCCCTCGACAAACAACAGAGACTTTAGAATGAAGAAGGAGTTGGAGGGCGAGGCTCCCGCCGAGCCGAAAAGGGTGTGCGTAGACGAAAGCGTGCGGATGAGGAGGGTTAAAGATGGCAAAGATTTACTACGATGCCGACGCCGACCTGAAAGTGTTGGAAGGCAAGACGGTGGCAGTAGTAGGCTATGGAAGCCAGGGACATGCGCACGCGCAGAACCTGCGCGACAGCGGTGTGAAAGTCATCCTAGGGCTTCGCCCTGGCAAGTCGTGGGGTAAGGCGAGCGCGGACGGCTTTGAGGTCTTCGAGGTAGACGAAGCCACGCGCCGCGCAGACATCATCATGATTCTGGTCAACGACGAGTTTCAGGCAGCGCTCTACGAGAGCAAAATCGCGCCCAATCTGAGGGCGGGTTCCGCCCTTGCCTTCGCACACGGCTTCAACATCCACTTTGGGCAAATTATCCCGCCCAAAACGGTGGACGTGTTCATGGTCGCGCCCAAAGGTCCTGGGCATCTAGTGCGGCGCATGTATACCGAGGGCGTCGGCACGCCCTGCCTGATAGCGATACACCAGGACGCGACGGGCAAGGCGCGAGACATAGCACTAGCATATGCCAAGGCGCTGGGAGGCACTCGCGCGGGCGTCATCGAGACCACGTTCAAAGAGGAAACTGAGACCGACCTGTTCGGCGAGCAGGTCGTGCTGTGCGGAGGAACCACTGCCCTCGTGAAGGCGGCGTTTGAGACCCTAGTGGCGGCAGGCTACCAGCCTGAGGTTGCCTACTTCGAGTGTCTGCATGAGCTGAAGCTCATCGTCGACCTGATGTACGAGTCGGGCATCACGGGGATGCGCTACTCCATCTCCGATACAGCGCAGTATGGCGATATGACGCGCGGACCGCGCATCATCAACGAGCAGGTGCGCGAGGAGATGGGGCGCATCCTGAAGGAGATTCAGACGGGGCAGTTCGCGAAAGAGTGGATTCTGGAGAATCGGGCGAACCGTCCCGTGTTCCGCGCACTGGCGGCAGCGGATGAGAACCACCTCATCGAACAGGTAGGGCGCCAGCTGCGCGCGATGATGCCCTGGCTGAAAAAGCCTGCGGTCAAGCTGGAAGATTTGCAGAAGTGACCTGGTGAGCAGACGAGTTGTTCTCCGAGCCGTCTCCCGGTCACGTTGCACCAGGAGCGAACCATCTTGCTTTGCTGTCATGCTGAGCGAAGCAAAGCATCTACGAGAGGCGCTCAGAATAGCAGGTCAGACGGCGTAGTATGTCATGCTGAGCCGTAGGTGAAGCATCTCGTCGTATCGGAAGCAAAAGGGATTCTTCGCTCCGCTCAGAATGACAAGAGGCGCCCTAAAGTGCGCTACTACCAACACGGCGCCCGACAAACTGTTTAGCTCGTAGTGAAGCACGGGAGTGCTTCTCAGAATGACAAGAGGCGCACTGACGTGCGCTACTACCAACACGGTGCCCGACAAACTGTTTAG
>JANWXG010000330.1 GCA_025057335.1 bacterium
ACGGCTGTCATGTAAACGATTAACTTCCATCTACTATTATACGAGAGCTTGCCAAAAGAGTCAATAATTTGGGAAGGGCTAAGAAAAATTATTTCAGGTGACGGAACAGCCCGGCTCATCACATGACTCACTCAGCAAGAGCGAGCACCCGTGCGAAGGCTTCTCCCGTACCAAATCGGGGGCTGTAGCTCGGAAGAAATCCAGCTGCGTAAACGGGTTTTCTCTGGTATCCTAGTTCACCATGAGTGGGGTCGCATGTAGCCAGCAGAGCCACTCGGCTCTCCAGAGATGCGTCCTCCAGTGGACATCTGGAGGGCGAAGGCTTTCGCCGAACCATAACCCTCTCTCATGTTGAGCGACAGCGAAACATCTCTCTTCATTGTCATGCTGAGCGCTAGCGAAGCATCTCGGATTCTTCTCCCCGCTCAGAATGACAAGAGGTGCTCAGAATGACAATATTGGAGGGCGAGGCTATCGCCGAGCCGTCCCTTTGTCACACTGAGCAAGGGCGAAGGGGGTCTGCCTATCGCTAAGCGAGACCCTTCGCTGCGCTCAGGGTGACAAAAAGGTGGAAGGTGCGGCTCCCGCCGAGGCGTCTCCCTGCCATATCTTAGAACCGCCACTACGAACAGACTGCCCGCGCCCCGTTCCCTCCTCCCCCTGAGGCAAAACGCTGACGCACAGCAGCCTCCCCCGCACGTGGTATAATAAGAACCCGAAGGAGGATGTTTGCGTATGCCCACTCTGTTTGAGAAAATCTGGAACGCGCACGTCGTGCATGAAGAGCCTGGCAAACCTACCCTGTTGTATATTGACCGCCACTTCATCCACGAGGTCACATCCCCGCAGGCGTTTGACGGCTTGCGCGAGGCGGGGCGCCGGGTGCGTCGTCCTGACCTG
>JANWXG010000331.1 GCA_025057335.1 bacterium
GATGGAATGGCGGGAGGATTGACGTTGTATTTGGTAGATACCAATGTTTGGCTAGAAGCCCTCCTGGAGCAGGAACACTCTGGAGAGTCGTAGAGTCCTTGCAGTCAGGAAGCTCCATCGGGCAAGAGGGTTTTTCAGAGGAAGACTCGGTATCTTTAGATGGCAAGACAGAGTTTGCGGAGGCGTTTAAGATGGGCTGGCGCGATACCGCATTTCGGATATACTGGTGGTTGGAAAAAAGAATCGCTCCAGAGGTACGCTACGCACAGTATTATTACGAAGAGGTACTTTTCGAGATAGTGCCTCCAGGAGCTGTGTGGCTCGACGTCGGTTGTGGACACCAGCTGCTACCCGAGTGGAGGCGGAAGCAAGAGGAGGAGCTAATATCACGCGCGGGACTGCTGATAGGCTTGGATTACGATCGTCCTTCACTCATGAAACATCAGAACTTATCCGTACGCATTCATGGCGATATTAGCCGCCTCCCGTTTCGTGACAACTCCTTTGACATTGTTACGGCGAACATGGTTGTTGAGCATTTGCAACACCCTGTGTCGCAGTTTGCAGAAATCAAAAGGGTATTAAAGCCTGGGGGCATTTTTGCGTTCCACACACCTAACTACTACTCCCCCTTGGTGCTCATGGCATCACTAACGCCATACGCCCTAAAACTGAAACTCATCAAATTGCTGGAAGGGCGCTCTGAAGAAGATGTGTTTCCAACATATTACCAAGCAAACACAGAAAAAAGTATAAGACATATAGCTTGTGTGGTTGGTTTCAGCGTTGAAGAAATCAAATTCGTCACGAGCGGTGGACATGCAATATTCGCCTTCTGTCCCCCTATCACTGTAGCTGAGCTGCTCTATGTCAAAGTCATTCAGCG
>JANWXG010000332.1 GCA_025057335.1 bacterium
TGCGCCCCGCATTGCGAGGAGTGTACAAGGAGGAATCCTGCCGAGTCGATAACAACTAATGCTACGTTAAATTACCGCTTACATTTTTGGCGATATATGACGCTACTGCGGTCGTTGTTGTCATGCTGAGCGTCAGCGAAGCATCTCCTTGTACCACCAAACCGAGATTATTCGCTTAGCTCAGAATGACAACGAGGCTGCAAGGCGAACCTCTCATCGGCGCGCCCTACCTCTGCAACAAAAATACCCCTTCTCAGTTTCCAGGAACAGCACCAGAATCTCCGCTTCCCTGCTCCCTTGCTTCAACACCCCCACACCGGGCATGTAACACTTATGCGTCTCAGCATACACGGTCTGGGCGGGCAGGCTCCATGTTTTGCCCCCATCCGCGCTCCACACGCATTTCACGTCCATATTGAGCTGGGGCGGCGGCGTGCCGGGCTTGTCGGGCACTGCCCTGTCCTCGTCGGTGATGAACACACACAGCAGGTAGTTGCCGAAGACCTTTGCCACCCAGGGCGCCAGCGCCATGAAGCGAGTGTCTTTCGGATGATACACGACACGTCGCTCCTCGCGCATCCAGCTCCACGTGCGTCCGCCGTCGCGCGACTCTACGCAGCGAATCACGCCAGCATGGGGCGGAGAGGTCTGCACGCTTTCCAGCACGCAGACCAGGCGTCCATCGGAGAGCTCCACTACGCTCGGCATCCCATCGCGCGAGAGATGTGCGGGATTGTGCGCCCGACTGACAGTAACGGGGTTCTCCCATCGGCGCGTTCTGGCGTTCCAGGTGTGCATCCGCACCCACTGATGCCCTGAGGAGCCCTCGCGCCAGGGGGTGTACTCGTCGTCATAGTAGCATTGCAGCACGCCACGG
>JANWXG010000333.1 GCA_025057335.1 bacterium
CCGCGCGGTTCAGCAGATACAGCAGCTTCTCCACATACGCGACCGACAGTCCCTCGTGCTCCGCAATCTGACGCACGTTCACCGTGTCGCCGAAGGGCACGCGGGCGAGGTGCATGATACAGCGCAGACCATACTCCTCTTGTGCGGTGATTTTCATCCCTTTCCGTCCTCCGCATATATATGATGGCTAATCCTTACAAAAAAGTCAAGTATCTCGGAGCCGTTTGGAAAACGTGATGCCTGCCCCACCCGCGAATCACACCGTGCTCTGCAGACACTGTCGCTCTGCGGAGCACGAGCTTTTCCCCCGCGCAGGCGCTTGCCGCAGGGGGACGCCCCCCTGTCGGGTCTGCAATCTCACCTCTGGAGGGACGCGCTCCGTCGCGTCCACAGGGTCGCAACAGAACGTGCCCCTCCAGTGCCCGTTCGCCCAAATTGGAGGGGCTCGCTCCGTCGCGACCAACCCATCCTCACAAACTGGAGGGACGCGCTCCGTCGCGTCCACTGAGGTCACGACGGAGCGTGACCCTCCAAAAGAATGTCAAAGCCCTGCTGCGGTAGGACAGCATCCTCTCCCCTAAGGGGATTTTTCGCCTTCTGAGCAGAACTCCGGGAAAGTGGGACAGCCTCAGCGCAGCTCGTCCCCAATCTACTCCTCACGCTGAGCGGGGCGAAGTCTCTCTCCTGTTCCACGACGGCTGCTCCCGCAGGAGGAACCGATGCTTCGCCTCACTGCGTAAGGATACGTACTGACCGTTCGGAACGAGAAGTGCGTCTGGTTAGGGGGAGTGACAATGCGCAGAGCGTTTATCTACGTTGTTGTGGTGCTGGTGATAGGGCTCATCATCTACGCTTTCCAGCCGCCCAAGCCGATT
>JANWXG010000334.1 GCA_025057335.1 bacterium
CACACTTCCACTTCTGGGCAAGGCACTTCGGGTAGAAATGACGGCGTCATGCTCCCCTTGCAGGCTGAAACCTGCACGACGAGCAAAGGTGCTTGTAGTACACACTTCAGTGTGCTCCAAGCAGGCTAAAGCCTGCACTACAAACGTCTGTCGTTTGTAGTGCGCGCTCCAGCGCGCTGTAACGGCTTGGCGGGAACTTGCCGTCTCATTATTCTGTCATACCGAGCGCAGCTGGGGCTTCGCTCTGTTAGAAGAAGCACTAACGTGCTTCACTACAAGCCCTCCGTCAGAGGAAGCACTGACGTGCTTCACTACAAGCCCTCCGTCAGAGGAAGCGCTGGCGTGCTTCACTACAAGCCCTCTGTTGGTGTGACGTGCAGCGGAGAATCTCGTTCGTTGGCTGCCAGATGCTTCGCCAGCGTTCAGCACGACAGGGGGAAACGGCTCGGCGGGAACCTCGCCCTCCAGAGTGGCAGCCTGGAGGGCGAACCTCCTGGTGAGCCGCAAAACATTTCCACCCTGCCTCCCCGTGAACGGGAAGAAGCGACTACTGCAGCCTGACAGATCAGCGAGAGCCTTCGTCCTCATGCCTGAGGGAGATGCTTCGCTGTCGCTCAGCATGACAGGAGTGCCCCTTCTCGCCTTCGGCTCAGCATGACAGGGGGACAGCCCTGCCCTGCGCTGGCAGGAACAGCTTGCGCTGCAAGTGTCAGCCTTTTCGTCCGTGCGAAGGACGGCAGGGGACGAGCGAGCCCCTGGCTCTACACATCACCCTTTTTCTACTTCCGAGTGGGAAGGCTTGCTCAAGGGCTCCACTACCACGCCATCGGGGCGTACATCCGCCACACGCACAGGGGTGCGCGCGGGCAAAAAC
>JANWXG010000335.1 GCA_025057335.1 bacterium
CATCGTGGACATCCCCGCCTATCCCGTCAAAATCGAAAACGGCGAAGTGCTGGTCGGCTTACCTCCGGCGGAGTAGCTGGCGCCGCCGCGAGCAGAGAACAATCCGACTCCTTAATCGCCGCGCCCGGTCAGCGCCGAGCGGCACTCGTGTGTTGCTTCAGCCAGTCCAACAATTCGCGTAAGCTGCCCGTTGCCAGAGCGATACAGGTATCGGCCGCGCCGTAGTAGAGTCGCAACGTATCGCCGTCAGGGGCGATGGTATAGCCGCACGGAAAGACAACGTTGGCCACATCGCCCTCTCGTTCGTAAGGCTCTTCCGGCCCAAAAATCCAGTCGTTGCTGCGCCTCAGGCACAGCTCAGGGGTGTGCAAATCAAAGAGCGCCAGGCCAAGACGATAAAGCGCGCCGGACGCGGTCTGCCGCACGCCGTGATAAATCACCAGCCAGCCTTCAGGCGTCTCAATAGGCGGGGGTGAGAGGCCGATTTTGTTGGCATCCCACCAGCCGCCGCGCCGGGCCTCGAGCATCAGCTTGTGGCTGCCCCAATGGCGCAGATCGGGTGAATAGGAGATCCACATGTGCGCGCCGAGGTAGGTGACCGGGCGATGGATCAGTGCCCAGAAATTGCCGATCCGGTGGGGCAGCAGGGCGGCGTCCTTGTCCTCGGGCGGCATCACCATCCCCAGGCGCTCGAAGCTCCGGAAATCCTCGGTGAGCGCCAGCGACACCCCCGGCCCGCCGCGCGAGTAAGCGGTGTAGGCGATGGCATATTTGCCCAGTTCGGGAATGTATGTGATACGTGGGTCTTCGATCCCCCATATCTCTTCTGGAAAATTCTCGGGGTCGGGCAGCAGGGTAGGCCGTGGATCAATC
>JANWXG010000336.1:0-579 GCA_025057335.1 bacterium
TTTTGTCGCCTATCGCAATCGGTAGAACTTGAAGCGAGCGGCTGGCATCAAGCGGAGCGAGTGGGCGGTCGAACGGTTCAGGTTTTTCCAAACGTTTATCTTTTGGTCAAAGCCGCGTTTTGAACGCCCCGCAACGACGCTCGAATCCTCGCCTTCCTCAAAAGGCGCGCAAAGCGTTATATTGCTTTTTCATTTAATCGCAATCATTGATGAAATACTCCTTTCACGACATAGAACGAAAGTGGCAACGCTATTGGGCGGAGCATCGCACCTTTGAGGTTGTCGAAGATCCAAACAAGCCCAAATACTACGTGCTCGATATGTTCCCATATCCAAGCGGGAGCGGTTTGCATGTCGGACACTTGGAGGGCTACACGGCGACCGACATCGTGGCGCGCTTCAAGCGACACAAGGGCTTTTGCGTCTTGCATCCGATGGGCTGGGACGCTTTCGGACTGCCCGCCGAACAATACGCCATCAAAACGGGCACGCATCCGCGCGTTACGACCGAACAAAACATCAAGAGCTTCAAATCGTCTCTGCAACGCTTGGGCAACGCTTACGATTGGTCGCGCGAAA
>JANWXG010000336.1:589-863 GCA_025057335.1 bacterium
ACACCACCGACCCCAACTACTACACATGGACGCAATGGATTTTCCTTAAACTCTACGAGCGCGGACTCGCCTACGTCGCCGAAGTCCCCGTGAATTGGTGCGTCGAGCAAAAGGTCGTGCTCGCCAACGAGGAAGTCGAAGAGTATTTGGAAAAAGGCTTCACGATCGTGCGAAAGCCTTTGCGCCAATGGGTCTTGAAAATCACCGAATACGCCGAGCGATTGCTTGAAGATCTGGACGAACTCGATTGGAGCGACAGCATCAAAGAAATGCA
>JANWXG010000337.1 GCA_025057335.1 bacterium
AAAAAGGTGATGCGCGCTACGTCCTCGCCCGGCGCGTAGATGCCGAACACACCACACTCCTCGCGCGGGCGGTCGTACTGGTCGCCTGCTACGCCCATACGTTTCCTTCCCCCCAGCTCCTGTATCCATATGGTATCAGTAAACGCCCATCGAAAGCAAGCTGCGATGAGAGCGTTCGGGAAAAAACAACTGACGATTTCAGAACAACAGCGCATCGTGAAGCAACCTCTTCAGATCCCCAAATCATGAATGAACATATACAGGTGCATCGCCCAGCGTGTCCCTTCGCCTCCTCACAGGTGTTTGTCCCTGGAGGGACGTGCTCCATTGCGTCCACACGGTCACGACGGAGCGTGACCCTCCAGAAGCACGCTGTACCACTGGAGGGACGCGCTCCGTCGCGTCCACAAGGGTCACGACAGAGCGTGACCCTCCAGGGATTGTCTTCCCAAACTAAAGGGACGCGCTCCGTTGCGTCCACGTGGTCATGACGGAGCCTCGCCTGATTGACCTGGAGGGACGCGCTCTGTCGCGTCCACGCAGTCTCGGGGATTTTCCGAACACCCTCAGCTGCGATGAGCCATTCCTCAGCAGGAAAACGCCGCCCCCTTGCGAAACTCTGATGAGAAAATATCGTATTGTGAACTATCAGGCTTCGCCCTACTCAGAAGCGGTACTGCCTTCGCCGCATCCCTGAGTCATCACTGCACGGAGCATGAGCGCCCTCAGGGGGGAGCCTTTCCCGTTCAACTGCTACACATGGGGAAAGCACTAAACGAAGAAAGGATCTGTATAAGATGAAGTGGCAACCAGTAGCACAGCAGGTCTTCGTCCTTCTCCCTATACTCTCTCTGCTCT
>JANWXG010000338.1 GCA_025057335.1 bacterium
CGGGGGCTGCGTGAAGTGTTGCGACGGCGTGAGCTTGAGCAGGTCCAGCAGCTCGCCCTGCTGCAGCGGGGGCAGCGGCGGCAACTCATCTTCGTCGCGCTCCTGTGTGTCCTTGCCCTCTTTGTACAGGCTCAGGAAACCGTCGAACAGCACCACCGTGCCCGACGCGCGGAACAAATACTCTTTGGCGCGGATGTTGACGCTGGTGACCTCCAGCAACGCTTCCGCCATCTGGCTCGCCACGAACCGTTTCCAGATGAGTTCGTACAGGCGGTACTGTTCGGGCGTGAGGTAGGGGCGCACCGATTCGGGCGTGCGGTTCACATCGGTCGGGCGGATGGCTTCGTGGGCGTCCTGCGCTTGGCTGCGCGTCTTATACTGGCGCGGCTTGTCGGGCAGGTAGTCGGGCGCGTAGTGCTGCTGGATGAACTCGCGCGCCATCTGCAACGCCTCGTTGGACAGGCGTACCGAGTCGGTGCGCATGTAGGTAATCAAGCCGACGGAGCCTTCGCTGCCCAGGTCTACGCCTTCGTACAGTTGCTGCGCGATTTGCATCGTGCGCTTGGCGGAGTAGCCGAGTTTGCGCGAGGCTTCCTGTTGGAGGGTGCTGGTGATGAAGGGGGGCGGGGGCGTGCGCCTGCGCTGCCGCTTCTCCACCGACTCCACGATGTAGGTGGCGCCCTGCAGGTCGTTCAGCACCGCTTGGGCGTCCGCTTCGGTCTTGAGTTCGATCTTGGCGTCGCCCTTGCCCCGCAGCTCGGCTTCGAAGGGGAAATGCTCTTTTTTGGGTGTGAGCGTGGCAGTGATTTTCCAGTACTCTTCGGGCGTGAAGGCGCGGATTTCGCGTTCGCGCTCCA
>JANWXG010000339.1:0-232 GCA_025057335.1 bacterium
GCCGTGTTCGCCCGCCAGCTCGTTCAGGTACTGAATCAGCGCGAGCGGCGCCATCGGCTGACCGTCAATCGCTACGGGCGCGCCGTTCTCGAACTGGATTTCAATCACCTGCGGGGCGTGGTGCGCCGTTTCGGGGCTGCGCGTCCACTTGTAAATCTCTTCGGGGGGCGCGTAGCTGGGGTCTTCCAGCCGTCCGCCTTCCACCGAGCGTCCCCACAGGTTCTCGTCAATG
>JANWXG010000339.1:241-850 GCA_025057335.1 bacterium
GCTGCTCTGGTGGATGGGCACGCCGCGGGCGCGGGCGTACTCAATCTCTTCCGAGCGGGTCATGTTGCGCTCGCGCATGGGGGCGATGATGGGCGTGTGGGGCATCAGCAGGCGCAGCATGAACTCGATGCGGAACTGGTCGTTGCCCTTGCCCGTGCAGCCGTGCGCGAAGGCGTCCACGCGCGGCAGCGTCTGCGCGATTTCGACGGCTTTCTGGGCGATTAGCGGGCGGGCAATCGCCGTGCTGAGCGGATAGCCCTGATAGTCGGCGTTCGCCTTGACAGCGGGAATGCAGTAATTGCTGGCGAACTCGGCGCGGGCGTCCACCGTGTAATGCTCCGTGCCTAAAATCTTGGCGCGTTCGGCGGCGTCGGCGATGTCTTCGCGCGGCTGCCCTACATCCACCGTCACGGTCACAACATGCTCAAAGCCGTACTCTTCCCTTAGCAGCGGGATGCAGACGGTCGTGTCCAGCCCGCCGGAATAAACCAGCACTACGGTCTTGCTCATCGGTGGGAGGAGTATACCTGATGGGCAGGAAAGGCGCACTGGTGAATGGGGCATTCTGAGAAAGGTGGAGTGAAACGCCTTGATGTATCGTGTATAATC
>JANWXG010000033.1 GCA_025057335.1 bacterium
AGGAGGATTTAGTCATATGAGCGCCTCCGCAGGCTTTCCCTTCGAGACATTGGTATCCCATGTCTCGCTGAACGTCCTGCGCCAGGGAGTGCAGTTGAAGGTTCTGGGTGATAGCGAGCTGTGGACGGGGAAGAAGCATCGCGTCAGCCTGACTTTGCCCATCCAGCGAGAGGAGAAAGAGTGAGCTGGTTCCCCCCTTTTGCCTTCACGTTGTCATGAAGGTAGGTCTAAAAAGCAACGGAGGTATACTATGCGAGTAAGAACGCCGATTCTGGTCACTGTGTTCTGCCTGCTGATGTCCGATGCCCTATTAGCCCAACAGGAGCTCTTTCCCTTTGTGGTACCGTGGGATGCCGCTCCCTCGGGGGTTGCCGACATGAGCGGGTTGCTTCATCGCCCTGCTGGGAGGTTCGGCTACGTGCGTGTGGGAGCAGACGGGCACTTCTATGTCGGTGCCCAGCGAATCCGCTTCTGGGGGGTCAATATGACAGCGGATGCTTGCTTCCAACACAAAGACAACGCGCCTAAGGTCGCGGCACGGCTTGCGCGGGCAGGAGTAAACATTGTGCGCTTCCACCATATGGACGCGCCATGGTCGAACCCTTCCCTCATCAACTACTCGACGGGAGGGTCTCGTCAGCTGAACGCCCAGGCGATGGACAACCTCCACTACTTCTTCCACCAACTGAAGCGCGAAGGTATCTACGCCAACATCAACCTGCTAGTTCACCGACGCTTCTCCTCTCGCGACGGCTTACCTGCCGCTATCGATAGCGTCAGCGACATGAAAGACCAGCACGTCATCGGCACCTTCTACCAACCGATGATCGAGCTGCAGAAGGAATACGCCCGACTGGTGCTGACGCATCGCAATCCGTATACGGGGATGACCTACGCCCAAGACCCTGCTGTCGCCTTCGTGGAGATCAACAACGAGAACGGGTTGATTCACGGCTTCCTGGGCGGTGTCATCGACCGCATCCCCCCTGTGTTCCGGGCAGACTTGCAGCGCCAGTGGAACCGCTGGCTACTAAACAAGTATCGCACTACTTCCGCCCTGCGTCGTGCCTGGGGCGAACGCAGTGAACCCCTTGGACAGGAAATGCTCAATAACGGCAGATTCACCAACGGGCTTACTGGATGGACCCTTGAGCAGCACGCAGGCGCACAGGCTACTGCCACACAAACCACGACGGCTCCTACGGGTTACACCCATTCGGTGCACATCCGAGTGACGAACCCCGGCTCGCAGAGCTGGCACGTTCAACTGGCGCAGGCTGGGCTGCGCGTCGTGGGCGGCAGGCTCTATACTCTCTCCTTCTGGGCGCGAGCCGATGCTAACCGCACGCTTAGCGTGGCGGTCACGATGGATCGAGACCCTTGGCAGGCATTGTCGCCCTGGCACTCCGCCGAGCTGACACCCTCCTGGCGCAGATACGAGTACACCTTCACAATCTCCCAAACAGAAAGCAGCGCCCGCCTGCTGTTCAGCAATATGGGCACGCAAACGGGAAGTTATTGGATTACGGGTGTCTCGCTCCGTCCAGGTGGTACCCTTCGCGCCTTACCAGAAGGGCAATCGTTGGAGGCAGGCAACGTGGCTATCGTGCTGCGTAGAGACTGGGGTGCCACGATGGATACCGTCCAGCGAGACTGGCTCCGTTTCCTCCGCGACACCGAGGAGCGATACTGGACCGAGATGTACAACTATCTGAAGCGCGATCTCGGCGTGGCTGCGCTCGTTACGGGCACCATCGTCGGCTGTACCACCCCCAACCTCATGGCACGCATGGACCTGGTAGACACCCACAGCTACTGGCAGCATCCCGAATTCCCTGGAGGCGGTTGGGACAACCGAAACTGGTTTATTCGCAACCTGCCGATGGTCAACGAGCGCGGAGGAACCATCGCGGGTCTTGCCACCAAGCGAGTGCTGGGCAAACCCCATACCCTGAGTGAATACAACCATCCTGCCCCTAACACTTACACGAGCGAAGGGCTTTTGCTCATCGCAGCATACGGCTTGCTGCAAGATTGGGACGCCATCTACTTTTACACCTACGCCCATCGGCGCGACAATCTGGATGCCCGACGCATCACTGGCTACTTCGACATCGACCAGCATCCGACTCAGTGGGTTGCTGCAGTCGCTGCAGGGGCGATGTTCTTGCGTGGTGACGTTGCCCGCGCCCAACGGGTAGTAGGAGTAACCCTCAACCGAGAGCAAGAGATTGAGGCGCTGCGGGGCAGCTGGGCGTGGAGACTTGTCGATGGCGCTGACGCAGGCTTGCGTGGCGAAATCGCACTACGCCATCGCCTCGTGGTGGCAGTGGAAGGACAAACCCTACCGGCGGGTGTCTTACGCCCTGGTCAGGTCAACACCGCTGGCAACAGCATCACCTCAGATACAGGGCAATTACGCTGGGACTGGAGCGTGCCCGGTAAAGGTGTGGTGAGCATCGCCGCGCCGATGAGCAAGGCGGTCGTGGGTTTCGGAGGCGGCAGGCGGTTCGACCTTGGCGATGGGGTGGTGGTAGAACCCGGCACTACACGCCAAAACGGTTTCGGGGTTATCGCGCTCACCGTCAAACAGGGGAGCTTCTCCCCTCGTCCCACTCTGCCCCTGCGGGCGCTGATTACCGCTACTGGCTATGTACAAAACACCGGTTGGGGTTGGCGTGAGCTGGGTGATAATCGCGTAACGCTCGGCGAAAACTGGGGTACCGCCCCCACTCTGGTAGAAGGAGTTCCTGCACGCATCACCCTACCGATAGATGCAAACATGGTGGAGGCATATGCTCTAGATGAGCGCGGAGATCGGAAAGCACGGTTGCCAGTCAGCCGAGACGCGCGGGGCAATGCGGTTATCCAGCTGAGCGCACAATACCAGACGCTGTGGTACGAGGTAGTTGCCGTAGCGCGCTGAGGAGACAGGTCTTTCTTCCCCCTTCTCCCCGTTTGGAGAGAAGGGGACTGTTTAACAACATCTATCTCGACCAACGCTCGTGAAGAGGCGGGAAGGAGGGGAAGGGCGCGTGCGGCTCGGTCTGATACCAATACGCCACCGACGCGATATCATCGGTGAGCGGTTGGAACTTTCCGTTGGGCCACCATCCGAGCGCCTGAATGGTCACCTTCAGGCTCTGCTTGAAGCGAATAGGGTCGAGAATGTGCCAGCGATATAGAGCGTGTCGTGGCACCTCTCCTGGCTCCCGTCGCCACAATGGGTAACCGGTGAAGGGCGCGTTGAAAGTCTCACCGAAACCCCATGCCCCGCAGAAGTAGTCCTCCGTGCCGGTGCCGCAGATAGTGGGGTGTTCCGTATCACCGTCCATGAAGAACTTGATCTCGCCTTCACCCCACCATCCGTTGGAAAGCTGAGTCCACGCGAGGAAAGTGCCTACGTAGTGTCCCTGCCCCCTCACCCCGTCGAGGATGACATGTTCCGGCTGTTCGCGCGTCGTCATCGAGCGCCGCCACTGGGCATGTAGATAGGCAGCATGGTCGGGAACGTCTGTGAGGGCATAGGTAATCTGGTAGAAGAAGCCGTCGATCTTCTCCCACCTCTGGTTCTCGATGGTAATGAGGGCACGCTGACGGAAAGGCATCGGGAAGTAGCAGTTAAAACCGCCCGAAGGGTTCACCGCCACAGGAATCGAGACCACGTTGTAGCGCAAGCCGTGTCCGTTGCAAAAGAAGTCGCCCAGCGGAACCTCGACCGATGGGGCGCTCTCACCATCCCAGTACATGCGCAGCACGGTATCACGATACGCCCTTACATCGACCGTTATCCAGATGTGCTGGATGACGCCTGGTCCTTGAATGTCAGCCAGCGTGGTAGTGGTGCCTGCTGCCAGAGTGATGCAGGGGCGCACCTTCCACCCCTTGCCCAACATCGAGGCGGGGTTGCCTGCGTCGGGTTCCGCTTTCGCTCCGCCGCCCCGCTCGCCAGTAGGGTTCTCAGCAGAGATAGAGCGGGTCTCCGCTTCTGACAAGAGCGGTAGCCCGCCCAAGCCGAGGGTCAGCCACGACAACTCGTTCATCGCTTCTCCTCCATACAGAATGGGTTACGGAGTCTGTTTCGTAGGGGGAGAGGAGCTCTCCTCTGTTCCGGCTTGTAGAGCGTATCCGCACTGTTTGACAATCCCCTTGTTTAGGGCTATAATAGAAAATGCAGTGCGCCCCCGTAGCTCAGTGGATAGAGCGCCGGCCTCCGGAGCCGGGTGCGGAGGTTCGATTCCTCTCGGGGGCGCCATTTTTGTCCCTTCTCCCCAGCGCCTCGTTTCGGTTATAATCATAGTGACGCAACCTAGTAGAAAGGGGTCGGCTCATGGCACGTCCGGATGGGCGCGGCTCGCAAGAGCTGCGTCCCCTGCGCCTGACGCGGGGGGTGATGAAGTATGCTGAAGGCTCTTGTTTGATTGAAGCGGGCGATACGCGCGTAATCTGCACCGCTTCGGTGGAAGACCGCGTGCCACCCTTCCTGAAAGGCACGGGCACGGGATGGGTGACCGCTGAATACGGGATGCTGCCACGTTCCTGTCGCCAACGCACGCCCCGTGAAATCACCAAAGGCGCTCCAGGCGGGCGCACGATGGAGATTCAGCGGCTCATCGGGCGCGCCCTACGTTCCGTCGTGCAACTGGAAAGCATTGGGGAGCGCACTATCACCATTGACTGCGACGTCCTGCAGGCAGACGGCGGTACGCGCACCGCCTCTATCACCGGCGGATTCGTAGCGCTCGCGGAGGCACTGCACTGGATGCGCCAGAAAGGCATTGTCAAACACCTCCCCCTGAATGACATCGTGGCCGCCGTGAGCGTTGGCGTCGTGAGCGGGGCAGACCTGTTAGACCTCTGCTACGATGAGGACTACCAAGCATCAGTGGACATGAACGTGGTCATGACTGGGAAGGGCAAGTTTGTCGAGGTACAGGGCACAGCAGAGGGGATGCCGTTCGGCAGAGACCGCCTCAACAAACTGCTGGACCTAGCACAGCTCGGCTTACAACAAATCTTCCAAATACAACGCGAGGTGCTGAAGGACATTCTGTAAATGGGACGGGAGCTGGTCATTGCGACGAACAACCTGAAGAAGTTCCGCGAGATGCACGCCCTGCTGCAGGTGCTGGAACAAGATGGTATCACCATCAAGTCGCTACGGGATTTCCCTCCCTATCCCGAACCCGAAGAGGATGGCGACGATTACATCACGAACGCGCTCATTAAGGCGCGGGCTGCAGTAGCCCACACGGGCAGAGTGTGTATTGCGGACGATAGCGGACTGGAAGTGGAGTACCTCGGTGGCAAGCCAGGGGTGCATTCCAAACGGTTTGCTGGGGAAGAGACCCCCTGGGAGGTCAAGATCGCTACCTTGTTGCGTCTGTTGGAGGGTGTTCCCGAAGCGCAGCGCAAGGCACGCTTCAACTCGGTGGTCGCGATTAGCACCCCGTGGGATGCCGAGTACATCCTGCGCGATACCTGCCAGGGCTGGATTTACTGGGAGCCACGCGGTGAGCATGGCTTCGGCTACGACCCCATCTTCTACCTACCCGAATTGGGTTGCACGATGGCAGAGCTACCTATGGAGCGCAAGAACCAAATTAGCCACCGCGCCAAGACCCTCTCCGCCGCAATCCCCCTGTTGCGCTGGATATTTCGGCAATAAAGCCCGCTTCGAACAGAACGTCGGGGGGCCCCCCCCGGGGCCCCCCCCCCCGCCACAACAGGCCACTGGAAACCAGTTATCGCTTGACGTACTGGAATGCACGGCGGGCGCGCTTGCGTCCATACTTCTTGCGCTCCTTGACGCGCGGGTCGCGCGTGACGATGCCCAGCTGGCGCAAGGTCGGACGCAGTTCGGGCTTCGCCTGAATCAGGGCGCGTGCGATGCCCATGCGCACCGCCCCAGCATGCCCACTGATGCCGCCGCCTTTGCAATGGGCGACGACATCGAACTGTCCCTCCGTGTTAGTGACGGCAAAGGGCTGGTTCACCATTGCCTCCAGAGTGAACCTGCCCAGATACTCACGTGCGGGTTTGCCGTTGATGGTAATGTTGCCCGTGCCGGGCATGAGCCACACTCGCGCTACCGCTGTCTTGCGGCGCCCTGTAGCGTAATACCGTACCTGCTCCTCTGCCATCTTCCCCCTCACTACACCTGAATCTCCAGCGGTTTCGGCTGCTGCGCCTGATGCGGATGGTCTGGGCCCGCGTACACCTTCAGTTTGCGTATCATCGCCGCGCCGAGCTTGTTGTGGGGCAGCATCCCCTTCACCGCGCGGCGGATCGCTCGCTCGGGCTTCTCCGCTATCAGCTTTCCTCGCGTAATGGAACGCAATCCTCCTGGCCACATCGTGTGCCAATAGATGAGCTCCTCGTCCTTGTGACCAGTGAGCTTCACCTTACTGGCGTTGACCACAATCACAAAGTCGCCTGTGTCCAGATGCGGGGCGAAGATGGGCTTGTGTTTGCCACGCAGGATTTTCGCCACCTCCGCCGCCAAACGCCCTAGCGGCTTTCCCGCAGCATCCACCACAAACCACTCACGCTGAATATCGGATGGCTTCGTCGAATAGGTCTTCATCCTCGTCACCCTTGTTTGCTCCGTAGAATAGTGCTCCTCTCGTAGTTCACCCGTACTAGGCATAGTCCGTGCGCTGGCACGCTGAATCCTGCCTCGCCGCGCCGACCACCATCTAGCAGCTGCACTAGTGTTTCGGGCGTGCGCTTGCCCAACCCGACCTCTATCAACGTGCCCATGATGGCGCGCACCATACCCTGCAAAAAGCCGTTTGCCTCGATGCGCAACCACACTAGCGGTGGACGCGCCCCTAGCTCTGCCCGGTACACCTCTCTGACAGTGTGGCGATACCGCCCCACCTCCGAGGCGAAGGCAGCGTAGTCATGTCTGCCGACGAGATACTGCGCTGCCTCGCGCATCGCCGCCACATCCAGCGGCAGAGTCACCCGGTAAGCGTATCGCTCCATCAGTGCAGAGCGCACCGGATGGTTCCACACCGTATACCGATACACGCGCGAGCGGGCACTGTATCGCGCGTGGAAGCGCTCGTCGGCTTCCCACGCCCAGCGCGCTGCCACATCCCGAGGCAACACGCTGTTGAGCGCCGCAGGCACTCGCTCTATTGGGATGCGGCACGTCGTCCGAAAATGTACCACCTGTCCTGTGGCGTGAGCGCCTGCGTCTGTTCGACTTGCGCCGATAACAGGAACCGCCTCTCCAGTTATCTTCTGCACCGCACGGCACAACTCTGCCTGCACGGTGCGTTGACCACGCTGTATCTGAAAGCCCGCGAAGTCCGTGCCATCATACTCGATGACCACGGCAATGGTACGCATACGAAGCGTCTCACTGAATCAGCTCCAGCAACACCATCATCGCGCCGTCCCCGCGACGTGTGCCCAGCCGTACCATGCGCGTGTAGCCGCCGTTACGGCTGGCATATCGGGGGGCAATTTCGTCAAATACCCGCTTGACCAGCGTCTCCGACTTCAGGATGCGCCGCGCCAGCCGGCGCGAGTGCAGGTCATTCCGCTTCGCCAGTGTGATAATCTTCTCTGCGATGGAGCGTACCTCTTTGGCGCGCGTGTCGGTAGTGCGAATGGCTTCATGCCGGAATAGCTGCTGCGTCAGCCCGTGCAACAGGGCGCGACGCTGGTCGCTGGGCAATCCGAGTTTTCGATGTCCTACTAGGTGTCGCATGGCTACTCCTTACTCTCCTCATCATCGTCCTGGTGTGCGCTCGCAGCTGCTGCCAGCTCTGCGCGCACCTGCTCTAAGGTCTCCCCGCGCAAGGTTAAGCCCAGCTGCGCCAGTTTCTCGCGCACTTCGTACAGCGAGCGCTTACCGAAGTTGCGGATGCTCATCAGCTCGTGGTGCGTGCGGTGCACGAGGTCGCGCACGTTGCTGATGCCTGCCCGCTTGAGGCAGTTGTAGGTACGCACCGAGAAATCGAGCTCCTCCACGCGCACGTCGGGCACATTGGTAGGCAGCAGGCTCGACTCCTGCGGAGGTGGCAGCGACGATCCCGCGTCCATCCGCACAAACATGTCAATGAACTCGCGCAGGATACGCGCCGCCTCTTGGAGGGCGTGCACCGGGTAGATGGTGCCGTTAGTCCATATCTCCAGCGTCAACCGTTCTAGGTCGGTCTTGAAGCCGACGCGCGTAGACTCGACGATGTAGTTCACCTTGCGCACCGGCGAGAACATCGCACCAATGGGGATAACGCCGATGGTCTTCGCCAGAGAGTCGGGCAAGGTGACCTTCTCTGGCGCCACATACCCCCTACCCCGTTGCACATACAGCTCCATGCGCAGCGAAGCTCCCTCTTCGCTGATGGTCGCCAGATACACCTCCGGATTGGCTATTTCCACGTCATCGGGGCAGCGCACGTCGGCGCCCGTGACCACGCCCGGACCGCGCGTGTCTATTGTGAGCGTAATCACTTCGTTGGGCCTTCCGCTACCCGGCGCACGCACCGCCAGCTCCTTGATGTTCAGGATGAGCTCGGTAGTATCTTCTTTCACGCCGGGGATGGTAGAGAACTCATGCAGCACCTTCTCCACCTTGATAGCGGTCACCGCCGCCCCCGAGATAGACGACAGCAACACCCGACGCAGGGCGTTGCCCAGTGTAGTGGCAAAGCCGCGCTCCAGCGGTTCCACAACGAACTTGCCGTAAGTGCCGCTTTGCTCTATCGACTCGATGCGCGGCACTAAGAATGTGTCTGCCATCTTCGGGACCCTTTGCCTCCTTACGGCATGTTGTCCTTCCGTCCGCTCTACTCTCGCCAGGCGGCATCCTTAGCGCGAGTAGAACTCGATAATCATCTGCTCCTCGACGTCGGTATCGATCTGCTCCCGTGTAGGGCGCGCCAGCACCCGTCCTGTCAGCGTCGTCGCATCGAAGCTGAGCCAATCCGGGAGGTGAGCGCCGCGACGTTGCAAGTTGCTCGCGATGGGCTCGCTACCACGTTTGCCCTCCGCAACCGCTACCTCATCGCCTGGGCGCAGCTGGTACGACGGGATATTCACTTTTCGCCCATTGACTGCGAAAAAGCCGTGCGATACCAGCTGGCGCGCCTGGTCGCGCGACACTGCAAGCCCCAGCCGGTACACTACGTTATCCAGTCGCATCTCCAGCAGCTGCAGCAGGTTCTCCCCTGCCACCCCCGGTCGGCGGATGGCTTCCTCCACATACCTGCGGAAGGGACGCTCCTCTACTCGGTAGATACGCTTCGTCTTCTGCTTTTCGCGCAGCTGCTTGCCGTATTCGGTCAGCTTCTTGCTGGCAGCCATCTCACCATGCTGACCGGGTGGCTTGCGCCGCCCTTCTCGCTCGATAGCACATTTTTTCGTGTAACAGCGCTCGCCTTTGAGGAACAGTTTGACCCCTTCACGGCGACACAAACGACACTTCGGCGATTGAATACCCATCGAGTAGAACTCCTCCTCAGCGTTACACGCGGCGTCGCTTCGGTGGGCGACAGCCGTTATGCGGTACTGGCGTGACGTCCTTGATGGAGAGAATGTCCAGCCCCACTGCCTGCAGCGCACGGATGGCGGTCTCACGCCCAGGACCAGGACCCTTCACTTGTACGTCCACTTTGCGCACGCCGTGCTCCATCGCTTTGCGCGCACAGTCCTCTGCTGCCATCTGCGCAGCGAACGGCGTGCCTTTACGGGCGCCTTTGAACCCCACAACCCCCGCGCTAGACCAGGCGATGACGTCGCCTTTGACATCGGTAATTGTCACAATGGTGTTGTTAAACGTCGAGTGGATATGCGCTACACCGCGCGCGATATTCTTTTTGGGCTTAATCTTCTGCCGTGTTGTAACCACTTTTCTTGCCATCTGACGCTGCCTCCCCGCTTACTTCTTCTTGCGCTTGGTACCGACGGTGCGCCGCGGTCCTTTGCGGGTGCGCGCGTTGGTGCGCGTGCGCTGACCGCGCACGGGCAGACCCCGACGGTGCCGCAGCCCACGGTAACAGCCAATCTCCATCAGGCGGCGGATATTCTGCTGTACCTCGCGGCGCAGCTCACCCTCCACCCGATACTCGCGGTCAATCACCTCGCGCAGGCGGCTGATTTCGCTCTCAGTAAGCTGACGCACACGCGTCGATGGGTCGATCCCGCACTGCGCCAGAATCTTGCGTGCGCTCGACAGACCAATACCGTAGATGTAGGGCAGCGCGTATTCAATCTTCTTGTCGCGTGGCAAGTCCACACCCGCGATACGTGCCACTCTCGTTGCCTCCTTACCCCTGACGCTGCTTGTGCTTCGGGTTCTTTTTACAAATCACCCGAACCACACCGCGGCGCCGAATGATTTTGCAATCGTTACAAATCTTTTTTACCGATGGACGCACTTTCATGGCTTCCACTCCCTGCAGATGCTACCCCCAAGGGCGCGCAAACATCTATTATACCGAAGACGCCCCTGCTTCGGCAAGGCGTCCTCGCCACCGTTGCTAACGTGACGGGCTACTTGTAGCGATAAATAATCCGCCCGCGAGTCAGGTCATAGGGCGACAGCTCTACCAGCACTCGGTCTCCTGGCAAGATTTTGATGAAATGCATCCGCATCTTGCCAGAGACGTGTGCTAGCACGATGTGACCCTCCTGTATCTGCACGCGAAACATCGCATTCGGCAGGGTCTCAATCACCGTGCCTTCGACCTGTATCCCCTTCTCTTTCTCCGCAGGCTCCTGCTTCTTCGCCATCGCTGTCCTCCCCCCGTCTGAGGGGTGGTCTACTCCACTGTTAAAATGAGCGGACCCTTGCGCGTAATCGCCACTGTATGCTCAAAGTGCGCGGAGAGTTTGCCGTCCTCCGTCACAAACGTCCACTTGTCTGGCAGGCATACTACCTGCGGCTTGCCCTGATTGACCATCGGCTCAATCGCCAAAGTCATCCCTTCTCGCAGAACCGTTCCCCGACCGGGCTTGCCGAAATTGGGCACGGGCGGGTCTTCATGAATCTTTCTACCTACACCGTGTCCGACCAGCTCCCGCACTACCGAGTAGCCGTGCTTCTCGACAAACCGCTGGATGGCGGAAGCGATATCACCAATGCGGTTGCCTACCCGCGCCTGGTCGATGCCCACATACAGTGCCTGACGAGTAATATCCAGCAGTCTTTGCGCCTCCGTACTCACCTCACCGACGGGCACGGTAATCGCTGCGTCGGCGTAATAGCCATCCAGCTCAATGCCCATGTCGATGCTGACGATATCGCCAGGCATCAACACGCGCCCTGAGGGCAGACCGTGCACTACCTGATTGTTGACCGAAGTACAGATATGAGCAGGATAGCCCATGTATCCCTTGAACGCTGGGCGAGCTCCCGCTTCCTTCGCCAAGAGGCGGGCAAGTGCATCTAGGTCGGCGGTGGTCGTGACGCCAGGCGTGATCGATTCGCCCAGCGTGCGCAGGATGCGCGCCAGTACCCTTCCCGCTGACCGTATCTTCTCTATCTCCGCTGGACTCTTGAGAATAATCATCCTTCAGCCAAGCACTGTCGCCAGCGGCGCGAGACAACGCTCTTCACCGCTTGATATACCTCATCAACCTCCCCACTGGCGTCGATGCGCTCCAGCAACCTTTTCCCACTGTAGAACGCCACCAATGGCTCCGTCTGCTGATGGAACACTTCCAGGCGTTTGCGAATCGCTTCCGGAGTATCATCAGGACGGACGACCAGCTCGCCACCGCAGCGGTCGCACCGTCCCGCGACCTTGGGAGGCAGCGCTACCACATGGTAGTTGGCTCCGCACTGTGGACAGTTGCGCCTGCCTCCTAATCGCAAGAGCACAACCTCCTCCGGGACATCTAGATACAGCACCGCGCACAGCTGCCAGCAATGCTTCGCCAGTATCTGCTCTAGAATCTCCGCCTGTCGCACCGTACGAGGGAAGCCGTCTAGGATGACCCCGTTGCCCGTCTCTCCCCAGGTCAGCCGCTCTATCAACACCCCCGCTACAAGGTCATCCGGAACCAGTTCCCCCCGAGTGATGTATCCCTGCACGCGGTTACCCAGCTCAGTTCCCGCCCGCATGGCTTCTCGCAGCAGCTCACCCGTACTCACCTGTACAAAACCAAAATCCCTCTGCAGGCGCTCCGCTTGAGTCCCTTTGCCAGCGCCGGGGGCGCCCAGGAATATCCAGATCATCGGTCGTTTCCCGCTCCTGTTCTCCCCTCTGAGATGCGACGCCCGCGTACTCCAGGTTGCGCGCTTTCTAGCACAGATGTCTCCGCAGGAACGAACGTCCTCCGTTCGCCGTGCACACCGAGTAGTTTGGAACTTGCACTACAAACCGACTCCGCTTGTAGTGCGCACTTCAGTGCGTTTAACAGGCTTCCTGGGCTACTCGCGTAGGAAGCCCTCGTAGTTGCGCATCAGCATCTGCGCTTCGATGCTCTGCATCGTGTCCAGCGCCACGCCCACCACAATCAGCAGGGAAGTTCCCCCCACTAGAGAGAACGTGCCGATGTCCACTCCCGTCAGCCAGGGGGCAATATACTGGATAATCGCCACTGCTGCTAGGAATAGCGCTCCCGCAAACGTGATGCGCGAGACCACCTTGTCCAGATAGTCCGTCGTCGGCTTGCCCGGACGGATGCCCGGAATATAGCTCCCATACTTCTTGAGGTTTTCCGAGATGTCGTTCACATCGAACTGTATCGCCGTGTAGAAGTAGGTAAAGATGACGATGACTATCGCGTAGGCGATGAGCGCCAGCGGGTTTCTGTCGCTTGGAGTGACCCAGTCCGCTGCCCGCTTCAGGTAGTATACCCAGCCGGTGTCGCCTGGAATGGCGTTCGCGATAGTGTAGGGCAACAGCATCAACGAAATCGCGAAGATGATGGGGATTACTCCCGCCATCGCGATTTTGAGCGGCAGGTACGAGGTGTGCCCCCCCACCTGACGCATCCCGACGATGCGTCGCGCATGTTGGATGGGGATTTTGCGCTGCGCCTGCGTCACGTACACGATGCCTACAATAGTGCCCAGAAACACTACCGTGAGCAGGATGAGGCTAATCCAGGCGTGCATCACAGACACCGATTCCCACACCTTGGAAATCTGCCAGGGCAGGCTCGCGACGATGCTGGCGAAAATCAGCAGCGAAATGCCGTTGCCGATGCCCTTGTCCGTAATCTGCTCGCCTAGCCACAGCAGGAACATCGTGCCCGCTGTGAGCACTGTTGCAGTTACCAGCAGCTGCCACCAGTTGGCGGTCAAGATGTCCGCGCGTACCAGCGTCGTGCTGATGCCTAGTGACTGCAGGAACGCCAGCGCCACCGTGAGGTATCGGGTGCGCTTGGCAATCTCCTTGCGCCCTGTCTCGCCCTCTTTCTGCAGCTCCTTCCACTGCGGGATTGCCGCCACCAGCAACTGCATGATGATGGAGGCGTTGATGTAGGGCACGATGCCCATCGCGAAGATGGTGAACTTGCGCAGTGCGCCGCCAGAGAACACGTCCACCAGACCAAACACGCCGCCCTGCGCAAACAGCTGTTCCATCTTCGCATGGTCGATGCCGGGTACTGGGATGTGCAGCCCCAGCGTATACACTGCGAACGCGCCAAACACAAACAGGATGCGTTGGCGCAGGTCGGGCAGTTTCCACGCGGCAACCAGTGTCTCTAACATGTTATATCGCCTCCACGGTGCCTCCCGCCGCGGTGATTTTCTGCTCAGCGGATTTGCTAAACTGATGGGCGCGCACGGTGAGTGCCTTGGTGAGCTCGCCCTCGCCGAGCACCTTCAGCCCATCTTTCTCTAACTTCTTGATGATTCGGCGCTCCAGCAGCACCTCCGGGGTCACCACGTCGCCCGCCTCAAAACGCTCTTCCAGCAGAGCCACGTTCACGATGGTGAACTCCTTGTGCGTAGGGTTTTTGAACCCCTTCTGGCGAGGCAGGCGGCGGTGCAGGGGAGTCTGACCACCCTCGAAGGTCAGAGGCACCTGGTCTCGCGCCTTTTGTCCCTTGGTGCCACGCCCTGCGGTTTTGCCGTGTCCTGAACCGATGCCCCGCCCCACGCGCTTGCGGCGGTGTTTCGCGCCAGGATTGGGTGCCAGTTCATGCAGATACATCGCTCGTTGCCTCCTGTGCAGTTGCCTCTTGCGCCACAGGCTCGTCAGCGACCTCCTCCACTGAGACCAGATGGCTGATTTTACGTACCATACCGCGAATGGCAGGGTTGTCGGGCTTGATAACGCTGTGGTTCAGCCGACGCAAGCCCAGCGCCTCCACTGTGCGCTTCTGGCGCTTATTGTATCCAATCGGGCTACGGACGAGGGTAATCTTAAGAGCCATTGGTCGTTCCCTCCTCCTTGCCTTCCAGGTATTTGCGCATCCACGGAACTATCTCTTCTGGGCGCTTGCCGCGCATTTGCCCCACTTGGTCGGCGCGCTTGAGCATCTGCAGCGCCTTCATCGTCGCCCAGGCAACGTTAATCGGGTTGCGCGAGCCTAGACACTTGCCCAAAACATCTTTAATGCCCGCTGCCTCCAGGATGACGCGCATGGACGTGCCTGCTACCACGCCCGTACCAGGCGAGGCAGGCTTCAGAATCACCGTCGATGCGCCAAACGAGGTCACTACCTGGTGCGGGATAGACGTGCCTACGATGGGCACCTCAATCAGCCGCTTCTTTGCATCCTCCACGCCCTTACGGATGGCATCGGGAATGCCACGCGCCTTGCCCAACCCGGCACCTACGTGCCCCTTGCCATCGCCAACCACCACGAGCGCGTTCCAGCTCATGGTGCGCCCCCCCTTGTGCGTCTTCTGCACACGGTTCGTGCGCACCACGCGCTCCTGCAGGTTCAGTGTCTCTGGATCGATTCGTGCCATCGTTAGAACTCCAGTCCTCCCTCTCGCGCTGCGTCTGCCAGCGCCTTCACACGCCCATGATACTTGTAACCGCCACGGTCGAAGACCACATGACGTACTCCTGCGTCGATGGCGCGCTCGGCGATGAGCCGACCGACGACGCGAGCAGCTTCGATGTTGTCCGTTCTCGGCAGCGAGTTGCGCAGCGCGGGCTCCAGCGACGAAGCCGCGGCGATAGTATGCCCACGCTCATCGTCAATCACCTGGGCGTAGATGTATTTCAGGCTGCGGAACACCGCCAGACGAGGGCGTTCCGCTGTTCCGCGAATCTTTTTGCGCACTCGCGCATGTCGCAACAACCTGCCCCGTTGTCGGGGCGCCATGCGTTTATGCTCAATCATGGCTTACTTCCCCTTCCCTTTGCCGCCGCCTTTACCGCCTTTGCCTGCCTTGCCCGCCTTGCGGCGAATCTGCTCGCCACGGTAGCGGATGCCCATCCCCTTGTATGGCTCGGGCGGGCGGATTCGGCGGATGAGTGCTGCCTGTTGTCCCACAACCTCTTTGTCGATGCCTTTCACAGTAACTAGGGGCATACGAGTATTGACGTCCTGTCCCACCTCGAACTTGATGCCAGGTAGAGGCTCCACGACCTTCGGCTGGGCGAAGCCGACGCTCAGGGAGAGCCTGTTGCCCTCCAGCTGCGCGCGGTAGCCGACGCCAACCACCTCCAGCACGCGCTCGTAGCCCTTCGTGACCCCCTCTACCATGTTGGCAATCAGCGTGCGGGTCAAGCCGTGCAGCGCCTTGTGGTGGCGCTCGTCGCTAGGGCGCTCCACCAGCAGAAAACCGTCCTCACGGCGCACGCTCATTTCCGCTGGGATT
>JANWXG010000340.1 GCA_025057335.1 bacterium
GTCTCCGAGCGCGACGGCACGGCTAACCTCTACGCGATGGATGTGCAAACCCGTCGCGTCCGCCCGCTCACCCGCTTCAAAGACGACGGCGTGCGCTTCCCCCAAATCAGCGCGAACGGCAAGGTGATTACCTTCGAGCAGGGGATGGAGGTGTACCGCCTTGACCCTGCAACGGGCGCGATGAGCGTGATTAGCCTGCAAGTCCCCGCGCAAGACCGTCGCATGCCCGAAGTGGTGCGCCGCACTTTCAGCGCGAATGTGGACGACTACGCAATCGCCCCCGACGCGAAGGAGTTCGTGTATGTCGTGCGGGGCGAGCTGTTCGCGGCGCGTTTCCCCGACGGCGGTCCCTCGCGCAACCTGACCGAGACGGTGGAACCCGAAGGCAGTCCGCAACTTTCGCCCGACGGCAAGGCGGTCTACTTTGAGGCGGAGCGGGACGGCGTCAGCCACATCTACAAGCTCACCTCCGACGACCCCGACGAGCCGCGCCTGCGCCGCGCCCGCAAGCACAAACTGGAGCAGCTCACCCGCAGCCCGCAGGGCGAGAGCAAGCCGCGCCTCTCGCCCGATGGCAAGCTGCTGGCGTTCCAGCGCGGGCAGGGCGAGCTGGTCGTGATGCACCTTGAGACCAAGCAGGAGCGCGTGCTGACCGCCTCGTGGAACTTGGGCACGATTGCGTGGTCGCCCGACAGCCGCTGGATTGCGTTTGACCGCTACGACGAGAACTACAACAGCGATGTGTTTGTGGTGCGCGTGCCTGAGTTTGAATTGACCTCACCCCCTAACCCCCTCTCCGTAAATGGAGTGGGGCAACCGGCTGCGCCGCGCAGCGACCGCGACTCC
>JANWXG010000341.1 GCA_025057335.1 bacterium
GAGCTGCCGCTGGGCGTGCCCCTGCGCGAACTACTCTTCACTCACGGCGGCGGCGTCCCCGGCGGCAAAAAGATCAAAGCGGTGATGCTGACCGGCGCTTCGTCGGTGGTGCTGCCGGTGGATGAGACCATCCTGGACATGGCCCTTGACTACGAGTCGGTGGCGGCCAAAGGCGCAATGCTCGGCTCGGCTTCGGTCATCGTGCTCGACGAGACGGTGGACCTGGCCTGGGTCACGCTCAAGACCACGCGCTTCTTCAAACATGAGTCGTGCGGCAAGTGCACGCCCTGCCGCGAGGGCACCTACTGGATGCTCAACATCCTGGAGCGCCTCAACCGCAACGCGGCGAACAAGGCCGACGTTGACCTGCTCCACAACGTCGCGGCGCAGATTCAGGGCAAATGCCTGTGCCCGCTGGGTGATTTTGCCGTGACGCCGGTGCTCTCTGCGCTCAAGAGCTTCCGCGCCGATTTCGACGCGCACACCAAAGACGGTGCAGCGCCGAAGCCGGTGGCCAAAGCCGCCCCGGCCCGACCCGCGCCGCCCCAACCGGCGCCGAAGCCCGAGCCGGTGGCCGGTGCCAGTTCCTAGCTGAGTGAAACCGGCGCCCCGGAGGTGACACATGAAAGTTTACGATTTCAAGGTGCTGTTGGAGCCGGACGAAGAGGCGGGCGGCTATGTTGTAACCTGCCCTTCCTTACCGGGATGCTATTCTCAGGGAGAGACCGTCGAGGAAGCGTTGGCCAACATTCGCGAGGTGATTGAGTTATGCCTTGAGGACTTGCTGGCGCGCGGAGAGCCGGTGCCTGACGCCACTAAAACCTTGATCGGAACCGTGCTGGTCT
>JANWXG010000342.1 GCA_025057335.1 bacterium
ATTCGGCGCAAAGAAAATCGCGTTCACAAACATAATTAGCCACTCGACGAAGCGAAACTTCTGCGCCTCCCAGTAGCTTTCGGACGCATACGCCTGTCGCCCCTGCTCAAAGTAGGCGGTGAAGAAATCGCCTTGAGCGGAGCCGTTGGTTGCAAACTGCGCGCTCCAGAAGATAAACCCGCTGCAGCTGAGGCAGCAGAGCGCCTGCACGCCCCATAGACCCAGAACCCAGTACAGCACGGCACGCGGGCTGAAGTTGCGGAACAGCAACAGAAGCATCCCCGCAAGGGCGTAAATCAACAGCACATCGCCCGTCCAGATGAACAGTCCGTGAATTGCGCCGAAGCCCAGCAGAACCAGCAGCCGTCGCAGCATTATTCCCGTCGAACCTACGCCCCGCGCCTCTAACCGTCCTATCTGCAACGCGAACCCCAGCCCGAACAGGAACGCGAAAATCGGGTAGAACTTGCCCATGAAGAGCGCTTGAATGAACCAGAAAGCGTTCTGGTCGGCGGGCTGCGCAAGGTTCTCAACGCGCGGAAACATCTCCAGCGTCGAGAGTCCCTTGAATGTGCCCATATTCACCATCAGGATCCCTAACAGCGCGATTCCGCGCAGAGCGTCCAGCGCGTGAATGCGCTCCGACTCGCTTACGGGTCGAGCGTCTGCTGTCGTCATCCGTATCCCCCTTCATAGCGCAGACATTTCTGCCTGTGCCTTCTATCCTGCGAGTTCGCGAAATGCTTGCCGATTCCTGCGGGTGATTAAGTAGCGCGGTCGTCGGCGGGGACGCCGACGCTACGAACCAATTCTGCGGAGCGCCAGCGTCCCGCGGACGTCTT
>JANWXG010000343.1 GCA_025057335.1 bacterium
GCAAACGAACCCCGCAGGAATTTCTGCACATCCCGCGAACTCTCGTCAGGGCATCCCTGTTCACATCCAGCTGGTGCACGAACAGGAATGTCCGTGCCTGAAGTTTGTCACTTTGGGCATTTTGCACGACATCTTGGGGCTTGCCTGCGCCGAGAACCACTGCAGATTGCATTTTTTGCCCGAAGTGACAAACTTCACTGCACGGGCAAGATGCCCGTGCTACGAAGGGAGATACAAATGACACAGATAACCGATGCTCGACCTGTCGGCGAGTCGGAGCGCATCCACGCGCTGGACGCCCTACGCGGGATTGCGCTGCTGGGCATCTTGATGGTCAACATGGGCACATTCAAAGGTCTCTCGACGCTGGAAATCTTGCCGCGCGTTGAGAGCCTCGCGCAGCCTGCCGACCAGAACGCCTTCTGGTTCATTCAGTGGCTCTTTACGGGCAAGTTCTACCCGATTTTCGCGTTCCTGTTCGGGCTGGGATTCGCGCTGCAGATGGCGCGGTTGGAAGTGCGTGCGCTAAACCCGACGGGGATTATGCTCCGACGCTTGCTGATTCTGTTGCTGATGGGCGCGTTGCATGGGCTGTTCGTCTGGACGGGCGATGTGCTGCTGATTTACGCGCTTGCAGGGATGATTCTGGTACTGTTTCGCAGTTTCAGCCCGCGCGCTGTGCTGCTCTGGGTGCTGGGGCTTTGGGGCGTGCAGGCACTCTGTTGCCTCAGCTGCGGGGGGTTAGCCTTCTGGGGGGCGCAGTTTGCAGGCGACAGCGCGGCTCAAAGCGACTTCTTCACCGCCTACATCGAGCAGGGGCGTC
>JANWXG010000344.1 GCA_025057335.1 bacterium
TATTGTACTTCCTGCAAAGCTCAATTTCCATGGACAAGGCGCGTAAAGGCGGCACAGTTCTGGTGGTGGGGTACTGCGCTTGTTTCAGGAGGCGTTTTGGTGAAGCTACTGGAGATGATTCGGGAGTGGCTGGCGACGGCGCAAAAGTAGGGAATGCACTAACGACTTAGCCGTGAACTCAAGGTACAATTCCTCTCGCCATGCAACCCGCCAACACCCTCTACTACGGCGACAATCTGGAAGTGTTGCGCAAACACATCGGGGACGAGACCGTCGACCTCATCTACCTCGACCCGCCCTACAACCTGTTGTTCAAAGAACAATCGGGTGAACCCGCTCAAGCCCAAATCAAAGCCTTTACCGACACCTGGCAGTGGAGTGAACGCGCGTATATCGAGTTCTGCGAAACTTGCCCCAAGCCGCGGCTGGTGTCGCTGGTGCAGGGGTTCGTGGACACCTTAGGACGCAACGACCTCACGGCGTATCTGGTGATGATGGCGCCGCGGCTAGTGGAGTTGCACAGGGTACTCAAGCCGACAGGGAGTTTGTATTTGCACTGCGACCCGACGGCGAGCCACTACTTGAAGGTGATGCTGGATGTGGTTTTCGGGGCGCGGAACTTCAGGAACGAGATTGTGTGGAAGCGAACGAGTGCGCATAGTGACGCCCGCTACAAGTTTTCTGATGTTGCTGATATTATCCTGTTCTACGTCAAGTCGGATAGAGCAACTTTTCGTCCACAGTATAGTGAACACGACCCCGAATATGTGCAGAAATTCTACCGCCACGATGACAACGATGGACGCGGCCCATACCAACTT
>JANWXG010000345.1 GCA_025057335.1 bacterium
AGCAGGTTAGTGCGCGTGGGGTGAGGAACCGCTGGAGGATACTGGTTATAAAACCTGATGAGAGGACCGTATTTGCCGCTTCCTTCCAGCATTCCGATAGGGGTCACCCATACGTCCTGTCCGCTCCCGTTGACGACCTCGAAGCTCTCCAGAAACATGATCTGAAAGGGATTGAACGAGTTCAGGAGCAGCAACCCACTGAAGCAACCTGCTGCCAGCAGCAACGGGGCAAGCAGGATGCCCAGTATGATAAGAACCACCTGATGTCGCCTCTTCATCGCTTCCCTCTCAGGACGTGGTCAGGGGAACCTGTCGCCGCATTTTCCTCTCCTGAGCAGGCGGCGAGTGAAGGTTATGCACACTCCTTAGGCTCGCGGGCTCGTCCACTGTTTTCGAGCATGTTGTATGCACCTCTCTCCTGTGCTCTGCCGAGGCGTGAACCGTCTGGAGGGTCACGCTCTGTCGTGACCTCCTGTGGACGCGACGGAGCGCGCCCCTCCAAACTGTTGTGACCACGATAGCGGACGCGACAGAGCGCGTCCCTGCAACTGGGGACAAACCTCCGGATGGTCACGCTCCGTCGTGACCTCCTGCTTGTAGTGCAAGCTGCAGCCTACAGGAGGCGCACTGAAGTGCGCATCACTAAAGCAGTTTTAGAGGTCACGCTCCGTTGTGACCATGACGGATGCGACAGACCCTTCTCCTCAGGCCGAACGTCCTTGAGGACGCAAGGGATTGCGCCCGGCACAGCACCAGGGTTAAGCCTTCCCACTGGTTTCCATAACATATTATACTTGCCTTACCGGGTTA
>JANWXG010000346.1 GCA_025057335.1 bacterium
TTCGCCGTCAGCCATCCCAGTAGGAACAAACACCACAACGCACGCAACGGTTCTCACCTCCTCGCGTCTCGAGCAATAGTTCGCCAGTACGTGGGGCAATCCTCTTGCGATGCGCGCGGAGGAGGTAGCCAAACACCCTCCGCGATGTCTGTGGTAGCACGGGCGTCTTGCCCGTGAACCACGTGCAGGACGCACGTGCAACTGGAGGGCGCGCTCCGTCGCGTCCGAATGGTCATCCGTTCGCCGATTGGAGGCACGCGCTCTGTCGCGTCCATCATGGTCACGACAGAGCGTGACCCTCCAAGGGCAGTTTGACACAGGGTCACGACAGAGCGTGACCCTCTAGGTGATGTGCTGTTGGAGGGACGCGCTCTGTCGCGTCCATGAAGGTCACGACCACAGAAAAGCAGCACACTGCTGGAGGGACGTGCTCCGTCACGTCCACTGAAGCCCGACGGCTCCGCAAGACCCCCACCCTTCAGCGTGACAACCTGGAGGGCGAACCTCCCGGTGAGCCGCCCCCTCCCTACCTCCCTGCGAGCGGGGAGGGGAATGCTGCCCCCCTGCTCGCGGGGAGTGATGGGGGACAAACGGCTCGGCGGGAGCCTCGCCCTCCACAAGCGTTGCTAGCTGGAGGCATGCATCCTGTTGCATCCGAAGGTCAGCACGGAGAGTGAACCTCCAGAGAAGTTGCGGTCGGCAACGCAGTGGCGCGGCGTACAAGTGTGGTAACTCCCCCTGAACTAAGGTCAGGGACTATGGATTGAACAACTTTTCCCAAACCTGCGCAGGCAGGTTTCTCTT
>JANWXG010000347.1 GCA_025057335.1 bacterium
TAGTCTACGCCGAATTCATCCAGCCGTTGCGCGATTTTGAGCTTGTCCTCAACAGTAAAGTTGACGCCTTCGCCTTGCGAGCCGTCGCGTAGCGTGGTATCGTAGATTTCAATGCGCCTTTTGTCCATCGAGTAGACCTCCTAAAGAGACCAGTGGATTGCAGGTGACGAAACAGTCTGTGGTGAAAGACGCTCGTAGTGCGGGCTTCAGCCCGCCTCGAAACGTGCGTAACGGATGCGTACTGAAGTGCGCTATGACAAACAGAGCAGAGGATACTTCTCCTTTGTCATACTGGGTGGGAGCGAGGCATCTCGGTTGCCAACAGGTGTCGTGCTGAGCGCAAGCGAAGCATCTCAGAACAGCGGCGGGATGAGATTCTTCGCTTCGCTCAGAATGACAGAATACATTACGCGGAGCGCGAGCGAAGCATCCCCGTTGCCGGTGCATGTCATGCTGAGCGCACGCCTCGAAATGTGCCTAACAGATGCGCACTGAAGTGCGTTTCTACAAACAGAGCAGAGGATAACCTGTCGCTGTCATGCGGAGCGCAAGCGAAGCATCTCGCCCTTCCTGTCATGCTGAGCGCAAGCGAAGCATCTCCAGCAAGGCGGGGACGGGATTCTTCGCTTCGCTCAGAATGACAGAACGACCTGCATGAACGGAGTCGAGGCGCGACATGAAGACCGAAGTCTCCATCGCCAGCGAGTGGTTCCCGACGAGCAGTCGCCCGACCCCTCAGGGCGTCGCCTGCCATACGCGCTCCATCCTGATTGTGGCGAGCGAAGATAGCATCCATTCG
>JANWXG010000348.1 GCA_025057335.1 bacterium
GTGTCCTGCTGAGCGCAAGCGAAGCCTCTCGGAGACCCTTCGCCTCGCTCAGGGTGACAAGTGTGGTCGCGACTCCAGAGATTGCTTGGAGGGATGCGCTCTGTCGCATCCGCAGGCACACGATGGGGCACGCTCCCTACGTGTTGCAGGGTGAGGCTCCCGCTGAGCCGTGCTCCTGTCGTGCTGAACCTTTCCCTCTGTCATGCTGACCCCGAGGCGAAGCATCTCAACCAGCAGTTGTTATGCTGAACAGGGTGAAGCATCCGAGAGATTCCTCGCTCCGCTTAGAAGGACAGAAGGCGCACTGACGTGCGCTACTACCAGCACAGTGCGCCCGATAAGCTCTCCTGCTCGTAGTGAAGCACGTCAGTGCTTCCCCTTGACGACAGCTTAGCATAACACAGGCGCACTGACGTGCGCTACTACCAGCACAGTGCGCCTGACAAGCTCTTCTGCGCGTCGTGAGGCACGTCAGTGCTTCCCCTTGACGACAGCTTAGCATGACACAGGCGCACTGATGTGCCTCGCAGAATGGACTGCTCGCCCAAGCGAACCTGTAGGTCTGGGGCAGGGAAAGCGTCTGCAGGGAGAGAAACTTTGCCCCGCTGAGCGTCACACTTCTTGACGTGGTGGCGGGCTTCACAGCTGATGCCCTATGCAGCAAGCCGCACCAGGGAGGTCAACGTCAAACCGTGGGCGAGAACAAGGATGTGCCGTTCAAGTGGTTGCTTGCTGTGAGCGGTGGTGCTGCTCTGCTAGTAGCACTCTGGTTCTACCCGAAGGTATTTCCTATCTCC
>JANWXG010000349.1 GCA_025057335.1 bacterium
TGCTGGACATGACCACGCACCCTCCAACGCTGTTGCGTCCCGGTGCGACCCCTGTGGAGGCGATTGCAGAACTGGTCGGGACGGTTCATATCCTCCAGGACACCCCTGCTGAAGGCGAGGCGTTACGCTCACCCGGAATGAGTGCGCGCCACTATGCCCCGCAGGCACAGGTGCTTCTCTGCCCTCCTTCGCCTGACTCTCTCTATGTCCACACCCAACGTGCACTGCACGCGGGGGCAACGGTCGGCGTCATGAAGCCCATCGGATGGCAGCTTCCCTCCGACCCTCGACTGAGAGTGTACACCTGGGGGGAGTGGGGAGACTGGCGAGTGCTGGCGCAACGGCTGTTTGACGGCTTGCGCTGGTTAGAGAGCGAGGGAGTGCAGACGATTGTCTGCCCGCTGCCGCCACCGCAAGACCTCGCGCTTGCTATACGCGACCGTCTGGAGCGTGCGGCACGTGACTAACAGCGGCTGGAGTTGTTTTACCCCAAACGGCGGTACTACTCGGCGCTCGTAGGGGAGCCTGAGATTACCCGTTTCCACCCGCGCTCCCTGCGCTGGAGCGCGCCCTCGCGCAGCCACTGCTCAAACTGCGCCCGCATCTGGGCAAAGCTGCCATCGTCCGCCAGCACCACTCCGCTGTCCAGCGCCTCCAGCAGGAGCAAGTGAAATTCGCGGAACATCCTCTGCCATTCGCTTTTGCTGTAGGGAAAGACGTCAACGTCGGTGTGGAGGAGGTCTTGAAACTCGCCGATGCGGTCGATGAGGCGCTTTCCGTCATCTTGGC
>JANWXG010000034.1 GCA_025057335.1 bacterium
GTCTATCTTGCCTTTATCGCCGATTTTCTCCACTAGCCCTACCATTTTGCTAGGCGGGGCTTCCCCCTGCGCCCACACCGCGACGGCAAGGGCGAGCAGGATGATGACCGTTGCATACCTCATCGTAGAACCTCCTTCCTGGTTTCGTCTGACAAGAACGCTATGCTTGTATCCCCACGACTGGAGTTCGGGCGAACCTAGGAAACGTCTAGCGCAGCGCTAGGCGGATGAGGCTCGGCGAGTGACGCAGGATGACCACTCGCTTAGCGCCAACTTGCAACCGCAGCAGCTGCCTGCGGAAGAGGGCAGGAGTCAACCGTACCACCGCCTCCACCACGCCGTCGCCTGCCTCTAAACGCTCTCGCTCCACGCGCACCACGCCGCGCATCTCGCGCAGCCGGTCGGAGAACTGCGCCAGCGTGCGGTAGTCTGCGCCGCGAACCACCAGCCTCACTTGTAACCCCTGCAGCAGCTGCACTGCCCAAGCGCTAAGCACCTTCTGGGCGAGGGCGCCTTTGCTCTCCTCCACGAGGTCGCGCCCCAGCGTGCGCAGCGCCTCTTCCCGCGCCTCCTCGTTGGAGTGGAAGCTGAAACCAGTCGCCTCTCCGCGGAGGGGCGGCACGATAACGGCGCCTGTGTCTGCCCACACAACGCGCACGTCTGCGTACGCCTTCTGGGTGGCGATGACAGATCCCAAGCCGTATGGCGCGTCTTTGTCGCCTAGACGGATGCCTGCCTCGGTGCGCACTGTCCCCGTGATGAGCACCTCTGCTCTCTGCCCGGAGGTGCTATCTACGGCGTCGAAGCCTCGTGCTCGCAGGGCGCTCACTAGCGCTGCTGTGCTGACCGCCTCCGGCTGACGACTGTCTGCAGAGACCAGCTTCACGCCTACGCGCGGGCGCTCCAACGCGCGGTACACCTCCGGGATTTCCCACAGGTCTTTGACCGCTCTCACCGTGCCGATAGTGGCGCGGATGCGCACCGTCACTAGCCCCTGACGAGCATCCCATTCTGGCTCGCCCAGCAACTCCCATTGCTTGACGTAGCCCTCGCTGCGGGTATGGATGGTCTCCCAGACCACCTCGTAGTTCTGGGCGAGCGCCTCCGCATTCACTATCACGCCCAGCGCCTGTTCCACTGCGTTACGCTTAGCGTCCAGTATCGCTTCCTCCAGTGAGGCGGCGCGGTCGCTGCTAATTGCCGCCATGCCTGAAGCGACGACCTCGACGTCTGAACCCTCCTGCGCCCCGACTACAGCGGCAGCCACTAGGACGCAGACTACTAGCAGTGCCTTCATCTCAGTCCACCAAGAAGACCACCCGCCAGCGTTTGAGGAAGCCACTTTGCCTCTCCACCTCCAGAACGCGCGCAGCATCGGAGGTAGAGATAATCACCGTGTCTTTCGCGGCGCCCTGAACCCTCAGCGGACGCACGTATAACGGGTTGTCGCCCGCTCGCTGGCTCTGCTGCTCCATCTTCACGAAATCAGCGATTCCGTACTCCTGGATGTAGTCCACTGTCGGCAAGTGGTTGGGGTCGGGGTAAATCTGTCTGCCCGAAGTGTCCAGGATGACAGGGCTCATGCAGGAGCGCATCCCCAAGCCTCGCGCGTCGATGACCATCCCCGTGTGCGCACTTGCGCCCTTTGCGGCAGCCGCTGGTTGCAAGGAGGCAATCTGCAACGTCGGCGGTGGAGGGGCGAGGCGAGCCAGCCATATCGCCAGCTGGCGTCGCTTCAGCACCTGTTGAGGAGAGGCTTCCTGCGGGCTGCGGATGTAACCTTGTTGTCGTGCCTGGTAAACGTAGGGGCGCGCCCAAGGGGGCAGCTGTAGTAGCGTATCGTCCAGCGCCGGTGAAGGAGTGAACCGTTCAGGGGGTAGCGTAAGTCGAGTGAGCGCTACCACCGCACGCAACGTGTTCATCAGGTCGCCCGGGCGCGAGGCATCCAGCTCCAGCCTGCCCTCCCAGCGGCGTGACGCGGCGAAGCGGGAGAGCACCCGCGCGAAATCGCCTACTGTCACAGGCTTGTCGGGGTGGAAATAGCCGTCGGGAGTACCCTGCATCCAACCTTGCTGCACCACATACAAGACGTCTGGGTCGTCGCTAACGTCGACTAGCGCCTTGCCCAGGGGGGCAGTTTTCAGTGCGGTCGGCTCTGAAGTCGCCAGCTCCGCCCCTGTCAGGCGCAAGTGCAGACGGTTCGCTAGGTCGCCTAGCAGGTGGTATAGGTCGCTGAGTTTGCCCTGCACGTTCTCCGCACGCCCCGCCATCACTCTGCCCGTACGCACGTCTACAACGCGCGCGTTCACGACAATCTGGTTCCCCCGTACATAAAAACTACCCACGATGATAGCGTCTGCTCCGATGAGCTTGCCTACCCGCTTCGCCTGCGCGGGTTCAGTCAATCCGGCGTGTTGCAAGCGCAGCTCGCGTAACGCCTGTCCCAGTTGTGAGCGCTCTACCAGGGTGATGCGGTCGGATTTAGCGAGGTCGGTACCGAGGGTTTCTGCAATCTCCTGCCCTATCTCGGCAGGTTTGCCCACAAAGTCGCTGACGGCAATCACCTCTCCAGCAGCTCGTGCCGCGCCCGCACAGAAAAGCAGGCAGAGAAACCAGAACGTTCTCCACATGGATTACCCCTCCCTTCTTGCTCAACGTCCACCCGCCATTACAGACGGTATGGTTGCATCGGGTGTTATCCTCCGTTGCAGTTGCTCCTCCGCCAGCTGGAGCAGGTGAGCAAACTGCGCTCGGGTCATTGGTTTGTGGGCTGTGTTACCCAGCCAGCCTGTTGCCCACTCTGGCGCTTCCAGGAAATACGGCGCTCTGCCCTGTACCATCGCGCCGACGATGCGCGCTGCCTGCAGGCGGCTGACAGGGATGCTCCCTTCGCCGGAATGGAAGTAGCGTGTGTCGTCCTTCCCGTAGCGCCGAGCCAGGCGACGCAGCGTTTCGTAGAAATAGCGTTCGGTAACTAGCTCGCGGGGACGGAACGAGCCGTCAGGATACAGGCGCATCCAGCCCCGCACGAGTGCTTGGGCGATAGCAGCGCTTTCAGGCAGGTTCTCCCAGTCGGGTGCCGCTGGCGCTCTATCGACCGCTGTCGGCTCTGGAGAGACGGAAGTATCGACAACGGCAGGCGTCTGAGAGGTTTGCGCGAAGCCAGGCAGGTTCTCGCCGGTAAGGCGGTAGTGCAATGCATTCGCCAGCTCATGGGCGAGCGCAAACAACTCGTCGCGCCAGCCTTCTGTGTTCACTGCAGCCCCCGCATACAACGTGCCCGTGCGCACGTCCAGCACGCGCGCGTTGAGAATGACCCGCTGTTCGTTCACGCTGACGCTCCCCACCACCACGTGCGTGGCGCCCACCATCTTGCCAGCGCGAGCCATCTCACCCGTTTCGGTGAGACCTGCCTTCTGTAAGCGCAGTTCACCTAGCGCATGGCGCAGCTGCGCACGTTCCACCAACGTGAGCCGGCGCGACTTGGCAAGGTCGGTTAATACGGTCTCCGTTACTGCTTGACAGAGCGCGGGATGTTCGCCAGTAAAGTCGGAGACAGCCAGAACCAGTGCGGGGTCGTTGCCGCTCGCTGCCAGCGCGGTGCGTAGAAGGAGGATGCACCACAGGAAACAGCACGCTTTGCGAACCAACGGTTTCACCTCCCCTCTCGGGATATCCCATTTATACAATGTAGCCAGAGGTTTGTCAACCCTTTTTTCTTATCGAGGGCTTAACATCGTATAGGCAGCAGGAACCTTGCTAGAGAGGGGCAAAAGGGGATTAGGCGACGCATAGATTGGTTGGAGGTGGCTGTATGAACGCACAAGAGTTGCTGGCTACTGCAGACAGTCGCATTGAAAAGATTCGCAAAGCGGATGTGACGGTCAAGGTGTTAGACCGTCAGGGGAAGCCGGTGGCGGGCGCACAGGTGGAAGTGCAACAGACGCGACACGCCTTCCTGTTCGGTTGCAACATCTTCCCGCTGTTCAACTACCAGGGGGAGCAGCACGAGCGGTATGGGAAGCTGTTTGCCGACCTACTCAACTACGCGACACTCGCCTTCTACTGGGGGGCGTATGAGCCCGAGCGTGGTCGCAAAGGGCGCGAGGAGCAGGAGCGCATCGCCCGCTGGTGCCAGCAGCGTGGAATCGCGACCAAGGGACATCCGCTGGTGTGGCACGAGGTGTATCCCCGCTGGGCGCCGAACGGAGCGGACGAGGTGAAGCCTCTGCTGCGCGACCGTGTGAGGGAGATTGTTGCCCAGTTCAAAGGGCTGATTGACCGCTGGGACGTGGTGAACGAGGCGACGGTCTCCGCTCGCTTCAATAACGGCGTGGGCAACTGGGTAAAGCGGGACGGCGCGGCGGCGGTGGTGGCGGAGTGCCTTGCGTGGGCGCGCGAAGCCAACCCCCAAGCTATCCTGCTCTACAACGACTTCAATATCAGCCCTGACTTCGAGCGGTTGGTAGAGGAGCTGATTCGGCGACGCGCCCCCTTTGATGCGGTGGGCATTCAATCTCATATGCATCGCGGGGAATGGTCGCTGGAGCAGGCATGGCAGGTTTGCGAGACCTACGCCCGCTTCGGCAAGCCGTTACACTTCACCGAGACCACCGTGCTCTCAGGGGAGTACGGCTGGGAGCGCCCCCGTCCCTGGCCCACTACACCCGACGGCGAGGCACGCCAAGCGGACTACGTGGAGAAGTTCTACACGCTGCTCTTCTCGCATCCTGCCGTGGAAGCAATTACCTGGTGGGACTTTATGGACGGCGGCTGGATGGGCGCGCCTGCAGGACTAGTGCGCGCCGACCTCAGCCCCAAGCCAGTGTACCATCGGCTGATGCGCCTGGTGAAGGGCAAGTGGTGGACACAGGCGAGCGTTCGCACGAACGCACGCGGGGAAGCGAGCCTGCGCGCCTTCCTCGGCGACTACCAGGTGAGCACTAGCGCGCCTGCAGGCAAGCGCACGCAGCGGTTCACTCTGCAACGCGGTAGGAACGAGTGGGTCATCCGTTTGGGAGGGCGTTAGCCCCCTGTGCTGCGCGCGGAGGGCGGTGCAGAGCATTCACGGAGCACGCCTGGCACAACTATTGAGAGAGGAGGCAGAGCGTGGCACGGACAAGGATGTCCGTGCCTGCTTCAGTTATCATAGCTTCTGCCCGGTCTACTCGAGGCAAGGGTGTTTTTTCCGCATCGCTGTAACCTCCTTCTGTGTGCTGACGACGGTCTCCCGAATACCCCACGATTAGAGGAGGCTATGGGTGGGGAAACCTGCCTGCGCAAGTAGTGGAATCCGCGAAGGCGGATTCTCTTCCGCCATAGCCCCCGATTTCAATCGGGAGAGGATGCGCGAAATCGTAACACCACAAGTAGGCAGAGCAATGGGGCTGATGTCACAGCTGGGATAGGAAGCCTGGTTATGATGCATTCAGCGAGAGTTTAGACCAGGTAGCTCCCCGTGTCGGGTGGGGAAGCGCTTGTCCCGCATCCTCCAGTAGGGCGAGGTTCCAGCCGAGGTATCCCTCCTGTCATGCTGAGCCGAAGGCAAAGCCTCTCAAATGGACAGGCGGTATTCTTCGCTGCGTCTAGAGTGACAGCGGCGCTCAGGAAGATAGGGGACTGAGCATGGGTCTCCAGGGTTTAGGAACAGCCCACGCAGGCTTGCAAATTGCAGGGGGATGCAGTATAATGATAGTGCCTAGTGAGGCGCCGTACCCAAGTGGCTAAGGGGGCGGTCTGCAAAACCGCTATTCGCCGGTTCGATTCCGGCCGGCGCCTCCATTTTTTACTGCTCTTGGGAGGAGGCATAGCACAGGGTTGGCAAACCTGAAGTCGTCTATCAAGGATATCAAGCGCAACCAGAAGCGTCGCCTGCGCAACAAGTCGGCGAAGTCGGCGATGAAGACCTTCATCAAGAAGGCGAAGGCGATCGCCGCGACAGGCGACATGGAGGCGCTGCAGAAGGCTCTGGCGCAGGCGTGCAGCGCCATTGACAAGACCGCTGAGCGCGGCATCATCCACAAGAACCAGGCGGCTCGGCGTAAGTCGCGTCTAATGCGCTACATCAACCAGCTACTCGCTCAGCGACAGCAGGCGGCTGCGAGCGGCGCATAGTCGGCTATTCACCCACACACAGGTCGACTACAAGCCGCTCCAGCACACGTCGAGGGTCGCTCTCTCCACTCTCTATCCCTTTCAGCTCCCTGTCCGCCTGATGCAACCGCTCGAACGCCCTTTGCAGGTCAGCCAGCGACAGGCGGCTTGCCTGTTCGCTTAGACTGCGCTTCAGGTAGGGCTGTCGGCGCAGCAGTTCGGTCAGGTTGGGGTCGGTAGGAAACCATTCGTTGGCGGATTCGCCCAGCTCCAGCAAAAGGCGCATTTGCCAGAGCAGACGTAGCTGACGGGCAATCAGCGCCATGAGGCGGGGCACTACTGCCTCTGCACGCCCCTCAGCGGTAAGCACGTCGTGCAGCAGGCGCATCGCCTGCGCAGCGTCCCGCTGTACTATTGCGTCCACGAGGCGAAACACTTGCGCTTCTACCGTGCGGCTCACAACCGCCTCCACGTCCGCCCGTTCAATCGTGGCGCGCTCGCCCGTATACAGGAGGAGCTTCTGCAGCTCCGCTTCGGCAGCAGCGGGACTGGCGGCGGTCAGGAAAGTGAATCGCTCCTGCGCGTCGGGGGTCATCTGTTTGCCTACTGCCTGCAACTGCGCGGAAAGCCAACTGTCAAACGCGGAGGCAGTCAACGGTTTGCACTCTATCACTGTGCCCAGCTGCTCCACTGCCTGTAGCAGTTTGGTGGGTATGGTGCCCCCCTTGCGCTCCTCTTCGTCGCTCTCAGCGTGCGTGTACAGGATGAGACAGGTCGTGTCGGGCAAGCGGGGCAGAAAGTCCAGCAGTGTGTCTACCTCCGCGCTCTTGAGATGCTGTACGCCCCTGACCATCACCACTCGGCGCGGAGAAAAGGCAGGGATGCTCATTGCCTCTGCAAGCAGGGTGGGAAGGTCTATCTCCTGCATGTCGAGATGTGCGCGATCGAACTCGTCCACCACCAGTTCGTCGCGTAGGCGCTGGAGCACGGCGCGTTTTTGTCCTTCTTCCTTGCCGTGTAGCAGGTAGATACGGGAGGGCGTCTTGCCCACGCCTTTGCGCAGGAACTCTGAGGCGCTTACCGCCATCGTGCCATACTCCTACAGCAGGTCGCCGATGGCTATCGTTCTGCCTTCTGCCATGCTGCGGATGGCGGCTTCGGTGAACTCCATGTACTTCACGCCATCCTCGAAGGTGGTGAGGCGAATCTTTTCCTTGCCCCGAATGGCATTGACGAACTCCTCCTCCACGCGCCATTTGCCCTCCTCTTCGGGCGGGATAGGGATTTCGCTCAGAGCGCTGTCCCCTCTCCGACCGCCATACAGCTTGTCGCCCGCGAAGCGCAGGGTGCCCTCGCTGCCGAACAGCCACGCTTCCGGTCCGCCCGCCAGCCCGGTCACCGCTGAAATCTGGAAATGTGCGAGGGCTCCACAAACCATCTCCGCCACTACCTCCAGATGGTCGGGCACGCGCACCGCCCGCAGATTGCCTGAAGCGTCGCGTCGCATGGGCACGAAGGTCTTGCCGATAGCGGCGACGCGCTTCGCCTCGCCCACCCAGCGCATCACCGCCTCGTACCAGATGCCTAACGTCATCGTGTTGAACCCGCTCAGGTCGAAGTCCTGACGCCAGTGCAGCGGCGACTCGCGGTCGATAAATGTCCCCCCAGCGCGCACCTCGATAGCTAGCACCTCTCCCAGATAGCCCTCGGCAATGAGGCGCTTGATGGTGTTGTCCACACGCAGGGTGAAAGGCGAGGGCACAATCTGCGTCACCAGATGGGGGCGAGCGCGCGCTGCCTCCAGCATTTGACGCGCCTCACGCAGGTTCATCGCCATGCGCGCTTCGGTCATCACGTGCTTGTTCGCCTGCAAAGCGGCGAGCGTGACGGGGCAGTGCATGTAGGGCCAGGTGCCGATGACGATGGCGTTCGTATCGGGCGCATCCACTAGCGCACGCCAGTTGTCGTATACCTTCGGGATACCGAACTGTTTGGCGACGCGCTCGGAGGACTCGCGCGTGCGGTTGCACACGCTGACGATTTCCACGCCCTCAATGGCTTGCAGGTTGGGGATGTGCTTTTCGACGGTGTTGGCTCCCGCACCGACCACACCCACGCGGATAGTCTCCATCGATGCTCTCTCACCTCCAGAGAGCACTATTTCGCCGGGCGAGCCTCCACCACCTGTATCGGCGTCCGATGGCGGTGCGTATCTGCTGTACCTGCTTCTCAGCTTGTGCTGCCTCCGCCTCGAGGATGCCGGGTCCGTATTCACTGCGCTCGAGCAAGCGCGTGAGCGCCCACATCGGCTCTGCGGCTTCAGGCAGAGCCTGCTGCACGCGCGCCGCATACTCCGAGGGGGTCATCCATCCCTTTCGGGGAACGCCTGCCCGTTGCAGCATGGCTACTGCTCGCAGGTAGGCGCGTACCACGCGCGACGCGGGGCGACGTGCCAGGGTAAGCCTTCCCGACAGCTCGTTGCCCGCTGCAAACAGCAGCAGCCCTATCGCCGACACCAGCAGCACCCAGGGCAAGTTGCCGTACCGCTCGGTGAGCATCCTCCAGAAGTGCTGTCGTTTTTGCTTGCGGTCAGCGGAGTTGGTCACGTCACGCGCCCCCTCAGTGGGGTCAAAGGGGAGCCAGCCGTAGCCTGGGAAGTAAATCTCCGTCCACTGGTGGCGGTGCTTCTCGCGCGCGATGAACTTGCCGTCGGGCTGCCTATCCCCAGGCAGGAAGCCTGTCGCGATACGCGAGGGAATGCCTGCATAGCGCGCCAACACCGCCAGCGCAGTGGAGAACAGGTCACAGTATCCTTCGCGCGATTCGAACAAGAAGAACTCCGCAGCGTCCTTGCCTATGGGCACGGCGGGAGCGTTGAGGTTGTAGTCGCAGGTGTTCTCGACATATTGCTTCAGAGCCATGACTTTGTCGTAGTTGTTGGTATATCCTGAGGTAAGCCGCTGCGCCAGCTCCTGCAGACGGCGGCTGGGGTTCGCGGGGAGCTCGAAGTAGACCGTCCCCACGTCGGCAGGTGTCGCGGGCGGCGCGTTGCGCAGATCTTCGGGTGTGGGGTCAGGCACGCGCGAGATAACCTCGTACTCCGTGCCCGCTCGATAACCGTAGAAGGTGGTGAAGCTGCCCGTCGCGTCCACGCGCACCGCCAGATTGGGGAAGCGGAGCACGGTCACTTGTGGCGCAGCGTAGATGATGTTTGATGCGCCGTAGAGCAGCTTGAAACGCTGTTTGACCTCGCGGTAGCGCACTGGCTCAGCGGTAACGGGAGGCACTTCCAGACTATACAGCCCATCTCGTCGTTCGGGCAGCTCCGCGAAGGGCATATCGGCGTCAAACAGGCTGCGGCTGAAGAAGCCGAAGCGCGGGTTCGCCCAGCCGCGTCCTGTGTAGCGCACGTACACGCTGCCGCGCCAGTAAAGCGGTTCGGTGCTCTCGACTTCCAGCACTGCCTGCTCGCTGAGGGAGACCGGTCCCGAACCAACGGGAACCGCAGGCTGCGCAAAAGAACTGGACACACTGTTGTTGCTGGTCACTGCGGCGAGATTGGCGGGCAGGGCGCCACCGCTGAGGCGTAGCGTCGTGTCGCGCAGCGGCCAGCTGACCACAATGCCCGTAAGCGCTGCCAGCACGCCGCACGTCAGCGCCACGACCACCTGGCTACGCATCAGGAACGGATTAGAGGGAGCACCTGCATAGATGCGACGTGCGTTCTCGTGCGCCAGCAGAAACGCTGCGTTACCGAGAAAAATAGTGAACAGCCAGAACGATTGATATCCGCTGAGCGCGGGCGCGGTCACCCCCAGCAACGCCACGACGGGTACCGCAACAAACAGCACATGCTCATCCGACGCCAGCATAAACGAGGCGAACACCACCAGCCACGACAGGAAGGCGATGGCGGTGCCGCCGTAAGTAATCTCCATGTCAAACGGCAACACCCATCCCTGCGTCCAGAAGCTGAACAGAGCGTAGACAATCAGCCCCGCGAACAACCAGCGCAGCAACACACCAGGCGACTGCTCGAACCACCCCAGCCTCCTGGCGAGGTAGCTAAACACAAATCCCGCCAGGACCAGTGCCATCATCAGATTGGTGAACTGCTTGTCTTCCATCACACTGCGCGCTGCCCAGAGCCCAGTGAAGGCAACTACTAGTCCCGACAGGTACATCCACAGGCTCGGCTGGTCTACAGGTCTTGTACTCATGGTTCACCTCCCGGATGCAGGGGGATGACCGTTGCGTTCTGTGCCGCCAGCAGGCGCAGGAACTCCCCGTCGTGTAGTGCGTCGGGCAATTTGCTCTGCGGGTCCAACGCGGGTACGTTGGGCAGTAGCGCAATCACCTGCACCTGTTTGCGCACGCAGGCATGCAACATGGGGAGCACGCGAGGGTCTGCCCCTGCAGTAATGCATGCTAGCACGGCGCCATGCTGCACTTCTCCCACTGCCTTTGCCAGCACCTCGCGCCAGGAGTGGTCAGGACGCGGGGAGACCTCCGCCAGTGCATACAGATATCCGTATAGATGTTCGGTAGAGCATCGAGCGGGCTGGCTGTCTATCTCTGGCGACCCCGTAATTAGCCGAAACGGCAAGCCGCTGGAGTATGCCAGGTGCAGAACTCCGCTCGCCGCTTTCACCATCGTTTCAAAGCTTTGGGGAACCTGCTGCAGGTTCGGAGAGCAGTCGAGCACCACGCACACCTCGGTCTGGGTGAACCGCTCGAAGTCGCGCACGAACAGGGTGCCGTAGCGGGCGGAGTGCTTCCAGTCCACACGGCGCAGTGGGTCGCCCTGCACATACTCGCGGATGCCGAGGAACTCCACGCTATCGCCTCGCACGGGCGCGGAGTGCGTCCCCGCAGCGGTATGGAGCGCTCCGCGGAAACTCTCCAGTGAGGGCAGGGGCAGCGGAGAGGGCAGCACTAGCACCTCCGTCTGTTCGCGCAGGCGGTGGGAGAAGTAGAACATGCCCAGCGGGTCAGTCGCGTGGAGCCACAGCGGTCCTAGTCGATGTCTGCCTCGGCGTTCGAACACCACCTGATATTGCGCCTGCTGGGTTCCGTGCGGTGGGATGGCGAGGGGGATGACGCCGTCCCCTTCTGCAAACCGTGCCCCGTCAGGCAGGGTCTCTCGCGCTTGCACGAAGTAGCGGGGCAGGTTGCTCTCATTGCGAATGGTCACACGCACAGGCACGGGCTGACCGTCCCAGGCTACATCCATCGTCTCGCGCTGCGCCGACAGCCCTGCCAGCATCCGCCTGCCCACTGCATAGGACACCAGCGGCACCACCGCTACGGCGATCGCCATCATATATAGGTGTCCCAGTCCCAGCGTCATTGCCACGGTGAGGATGCACAGGCTTGCCAGCACGGTCGCGAGTACCTTCACCCGGTGGTAATCGGGTCTGGCTGTCTGGGTGTTTCGGTCGAGTATCATGTGTGCGCTCCCACTCCAATGGGCACCACGACTTGTTCCAGTACCTCTTGCACCACTTGCTGCGCGTCAACGCCGCGCACCCGTGCTTCGGGTTTCAGAATGAGCCGATGCGCCAGCACGGCGACCGCCACCGCCTTGACATCATCGGGTATCACGTAGTCGCGCCCCTGCAGCATGGCATGCGCCTGCGCAGCGTGCATCAGGTTCAGCGAGCCGCGCGGGCTGGCTCCCAGCTGCACCTGCGAATGGTGTCGCGTGGCATTGACCAGGCTGACGATATATTGACGAATAACTTCATGTACAAGCACGTTGCGTACGTCTCGCTGCGCTTGCACTATCTGCTCGGGTTGGGCTACCTGCTCGACGTGCAGCAGAGGGTGCTCGTACTGCTGGCGCCCTAGGATGTTTGCCTCGTCGCGCGGGGAAGGATAGCCCAGCGACAGGCGGATGAAGAAGCGGTCCATTTGCGCTTCGGGCAGCGGATAGGTACCCAGCATTTCCACGTTGTTCTGGGTGGCGATAACAAAGTAGGGGCGCGGCAAGGGATGCGACACGCCGTCAATAGTGACCTGCCGCTCCTCCATGCATTCCAGTAGGCTCGATTGCGTCTTGGGAGTGGCGCGGTTAATCTCATCCGCTAGCACGACATTGGCAAACACTGGTCCCGGGTGCAGCTCGAAGCTGAGCGTCTTCGGGTTGAAAACATTCGTACCGGTCACGTCCGCAGGAAGCAGGTCTGGGGTGAACTGGATGCGTCGGAACTTACCGCCGATGGCGCGCGCCAGCGCCTTGGCAAGGGTGGTTTTGCCTACTCCGGGGATGTCTTCAATCAGCAGGTGTCCGTCACACAGCAAGGTCAGTACGGCAAGCTCTACCACCTCGCGCTTGCCTACTATGGCTTTTTCCACCTCGTCGACCACGCGGTGGAGCAGTTCGGTCGCTGTCGGTTCTGGCACGTTGTTCCCCTCCCGCCCGATGGCTTGTACCTCTCTATACTGAGAGGACGTATGCAGGGGTTCCCCCGTTACGTTCACAGTATACCCGTTCATGCCTTGCTTCCGTATGTATGCGGGCTTTTGTAGCAACCCGTATCCTCCGCAGGTGATTTCGTCAGCGTGAGCATGGAAAAACCCCTACAGAAGGAGGCATCCCGCCAGCCAAGGGGAGGAATGCATCATGGGAGTGCGCGATGCCAAGGCGTACGTGGGGATGACCTGCGAAATCACGTGGAGAGACCGCATGGGCAACACCCACGTCACCCTAGCGACCATTGAGGATGCTAGATACGTGCCGTTGTACGGCGCTTATCTGATTACGGACGTGGAGGATATCCGCCTCGACCAGATAGTGGCGATTGAGGCAGCCGACGTTGCGCTGCGCCGAGCAGCATGACGAGGGCGAACCCTCCCGCCTCCCGTACTGCGCCATCCCTCACCCCCTTTCCCCCTCTCCCACAGGGAGAGGGGACGGGGATGAGGGGAGGCAGATGGTCTCCTCTATGCCCCCCAGAAGCTATATGTCGGCAGCCCACTCCACATGCCGATGAGGCTCCAGACACTGCCCACGATGAACTCGCCCAGCATCAGCCCCAGAAAGAACGGCTCCAGTCGGCGATAGGTACGGAGCGAACCGTAGTGCAACACCAGCCACTTAACCAGCCACGCGATGAACAGAGGCAACCACACCAGATTCATGCTCCACGAGCCCGAGATGGCGAAACCGATGGGATGGAAGGGGAACCACATCCACTTCAGGCGCAGGAACATCAGCAGAGAGCAGATGCCAAAGCCGATTGCCATCGCCCAGTTCGCCTGCGGATTGGGCTTGGTGGGGTTGGCAATCCACGTGGCAAGGCGGTTGTATGCCTCGTTGCCGAACCAGATGCCCTGGAAGAACTTGCTGGCAGTGCCCAGCTGGTAGCCCAGATGCACGAACGCCCAGAACGAGGACAACCCGCCCACCAGCACCGCTAGCATCAGCGCGACTGCCATCCGTCGCTGCGAGGCGTTCGCTGAACCCGCGATGCGCTGACTCTCTATCACGATGGGAGCAGGGTGGCTGCGGTAAGCACGGTTGAACCAGTAGAAAAAGTTGAGCAGGGCAAGGCTGCGCCCGTCTAACGCTCCTGTGCCGAACGCGCGGGTAATCACGTGGTCGGGACCAGAGAAGTGCAGGTCGTGCACGGGGGGACCCAGCTCCGCCCGCATGCGCATCACCGCCAGTGTCAGCGCGAAGTAAATCGTCACCGCCAGCACCGCCCACACAGGCGACATGCCGTAATACCAGAGGAAGCCCACTAGGAACGCCAGCCCCGCCACCAACCCCAGCAACGTCGTGCGATAAGACATCGCCTCCTCGCGGTCGGAGAGTTCCCCAGTGCCGCTCCACGCTTTTTGCCACACTGCCTTCAGGTAACCTCGCGCCGTCCACGCGAGGAACACCAGGATTGCCATGTATCCGCCGAACGCCTGCTCGCGGATGAAAGGGAAATCTGGGGTAGTGTCCCACGCCATCGCGTTGGAGACCACCAGCTCCGCCTTCCAGAAGAGGTAGAAAAACCAGCAGGAGAACACGAGGTCCAGGGGCAGCAAGTAGCCCAGCCCAATCACGAACGGGTAAAAAGAGTAGGGCGTCCAGCCGATGGCGTTCCAGGGCTTTTGCGTGATGTAGGGTAGCAGGTCCTGGTGCTTGACGTTGATGGCGGGCAACGAGGGAACCATGTAGTTCAGCCCGTTTAGCACGTTGATGCTGCCCGCCAGCAGGATGCCCGCCCACAGCAAGCCGTTGCGCCAGAAGGGAATGCGTTCATCGGTCATCTGCAGGGGCAGGATGACGATAGGGAAGGTGAGCCGCTCGCGTTCCACCCACAGCTTGCGCAGCAGGTTGCTGAGGCACAGCATGACGAACAGCAGGGCGACGATGAAAACCATCCAGCGTAACACAGGTGGCAGCCATGCCCTCAGATGTTCCCAGCGGTACAGGGTATCGTTTCCCTGATAGTATCCGCGCAGGGCGTCCCGGTCTGTTACCATCAGCTCACGCGGCAGATACTCGCCGAAGAGGTTCAACCAGCTGTTGGATTCGTTGCTGAACTGGAAGGGATGCCCCATCATCTGCACCAGCACGGGGATCATGTCCAGCCCCGCCAGCGCGGACCCCAGACAGAGCATCGAGTAGACAGTGAGCAGCTCAGCGCGGTTCAGGGCAAGGCGTGGCAGCCACCTCCGCAAGGGCGCGTTGAGCACCAACAACACCACTAGCAGGAACACGCAGTTGGCGAAGATGGAGATTGTGGTGGGGTAAGGTCCCGTGCGCACCTTCTCCATGTACACCACCCAGTAGTTATTGGGTACGATGAGCGCTAGTCCGAGCGCTATCGTCCACCAGCGGATGGGCACTGTGGTGGGTTGTGCGCTCACAACCCTTTCAGCAGGCGCAGGTTTTTCCTGTAAGACCGTGCGCATGAGAGAAGCCCAGGGCACGAAAGTTTGCGGCAAAAATCATCTCCTCTATCCGCCCGCAGCCGATGATTTCCATCTTCTACAGGCTGAAGCCTGCGCAATGGATGGAAGCTGATTTCAATCTGGAGGGCCATGCTCCGTCGCATGCGCACAAGGAAGCATCTCGGTAGGCTGAAGCCCGCACTACGAGCTCTCTTGCTCGTAGTGCGTACTTCAGTGCGCTTCGATGCTGGCAGTGCGAACGGGACCTCGCCCCCTGTCTCGTCATTGGCAAACGCCTTTTGTCATTCTGAGCGCCAGCAAAGAATCTCTGAGATGCTTCACCCTGTTCAGCATGACAGCGACAGGCAGAGATGCTTCGCCTTCGGCTCAGCATGACA
>JANWXG010000350.1 GCA_025057335.1 bacterium
GCCTCTGCCAGAGGTGCTGACGCTTGCCCCATACACGCCGTAGGTTGTGCCCGTGGTGGCAGATGCATAGCCGAACACGCCCCTGCCAGCGACGCTGTAACTTCGCCCATACACGCCGTAGGTAGCGCCCGTGGCGGCATATGCCTCACCGTACACGCCCCTGCCAGCGGTGCTGGCACTTTGCCCATACACGCCGTAGGTAGAGCCCGTGGTGGCAGTTGCCGAGCCAACCACGCCCCTGCCATCGGGACTGTTGCTTTCCCCCCACACGCCGTAGGCAAAGCCCGTGGTGGCAGTATGGTTTCCAACGATTGCCCCAACGCCGCTGCTCGTCTCTACATGCAAGCGATGACTGGGACTGCTTACGCCAATCCCCACATTCCCCGCGTTGTAGAAGATGTTGCTCCCCGACGCCTGCCATAGGGTGTCCAGCAGGTCGGGCGCAGGCTCCCAGCGGTTGTTGGCGGCGCTCCATTTCAGCACCTGCCCGTCGGCAGGCGCGGCGTTATGCACCGCGCGCCCCTGCAGTCGCGCAACCGTGGGGTTCGGGTAGGTTCCGCTCAGGTCGCCCCCCGCAGCGCCAATCGGGTTCGCCGTGCCTGCGGTATTCGCCCAAATGGCATACGGCGTGGGGTTGATTTTCACGCGCGGCGAAAGCACCTGCGACCCTATCTGTATCTGCAGCCAGCGGTCGGAGCCGTCCCACACAGTCCCGAAGTTCAGCTCCACGCTAAACAGCCCGTTCTGCACATTCACATTTTGCGTAATCGGCGAGCCGACCTGTGCG
>JANWXG010000351.1 GCA_025057335.1 bacterium
CAGACCTCGTTGGCGGTCGCCGCGCTGCCCAGCTGGGCGTTAGACGGCGACCCCGACGCGCTGCTGAGCCGCCTGCGCGACCCGCACGAGCGCGAACGGCTCATCCACGCGATGCAGGCGTGCGACCCCGACTGGCACAGCACGGTGATTGGCAGCACGCCCCACAACCGCGAGTATCAGGGACTCACCATCGCCGACGCCGCACGCCTCGCGGGCAAGGAACCCGAAGCGTTCGTTCTGGACTTGCTGCTGGACGCTGGGGGGCATGTGGGCGTGGCGTGGTTCAATATGTCTGAGGATGACCTGCGCACGGTGCTACGCTACCCGCTCACGATGGTTGGCTCCGACGGCGTGGGCACGGAACCCAGCAAGTACGCCGCCGAGCGTCCCCACCCGCGCAGCTACGGTACCTTCCCGCGCGTGCTGGCGAAATATGTGCGGCAGGAAGGCTTGCTGAGTTTGGAGGAGGCGATTTTCAAGATGACGGGCTTGCCCGCCGCGCGCTTGAAGCTCACCGATCGCGGCGTGCTCCAGGCGGGCGCATACGCCGACATCGTGGTGTTCGACTTCGGCAAGGTTCAGGATTTCTCGGACTTTGCGAACCCGCATCGTCTGTCGCAGGGCGTGGCGCATCTCTTCGTGAACGGACGCTGGACGATTCGCGACGGTACCCACACAGGCGCGCGGGCGGGCAAGGTGCTGCGGCGCGTGTAGGTCGCTTCTACTCGCTCCTGCTGCCCTGTTGCCCAAGTTGCTCGCGCAGGCGTTGCAGCTCAGCTTCGG
>JANWXG010000352.1 GCA_025057335.1 bacterium
GACGACTGCGCGAGCACATCCGTCGCCTGATTGCCCTGCGCCAGAGCAGCCCTGCCTGGCGCACGGGCGGGTTCGCCCCACTATGTGCAGAGGGGAGCGTAGTCGCTTATGCCCGCTGGGACGAAGAGCGCACTTTCCTGGTGGCGCTCAACGCGGGCAAAGCGCTGTGGCAGGGGGAGGTGCCCCTGCGGACGCGCGCTGTACGAGGAGTGCTTGCGCTACAGGATGTCTGGAGCGAGACGGTCTACCCCGTCTCCCGAAGACGGGTTGCCCTGTCGTTGCCCGCCCGTTCGTTCCTGATACTGGAATCCGTTCCGTGATGAATTCTCTCACGGCTTCTCCAGTGACCGCTATCGAATCCAAAGGGGCCCCACCTTCTGCAGGTGGACGCGACGGAGCGCGTCCCTCCAGCAACGCGCCATCTCCTTGGAGGGTCACGCTCCGTCGTGACCACGATGGACGCGACGGAACGTGACCTTCCAGAAGCAACGGACGCGACGGAGCGCGTCCCTCCAACAGGCGAAAGCTTTGTCGTGACCACGATGGACGCGACGGAGCGCGTCCCTCCAGTAACGCGCCGCCTCTTGGAGGGTCACGCTCCGTCGTGACCCTGTGAACGAACCCGATAGAGCGCACCCTTCAGGAGTGAAAGCCTGCGACACCAGTGTCTGCGGGGCGTGTTACAGTTTTTGCGATTCAGGCGACTATTCCCCCTTTCTCGAACCTCCCCCTTGCTTGACATCACTCCTCCTGTTGCATATGATAGGCGTGTCTTG
>JANWXG010000353.1 GCA_025057335.1 bacterium
GTCGCAATTCGTGGATTCCTTCGACTCGGTCGGAGTATGGTATTCTCTCACGGTGGAGGTCAACGAAGGTTCTACCGTGGATTTCGCCATCGACCCCCTCTTTAATAACTGGTGCGATCATGTGGTCTTCACCGCCACGATTTCCATCGAGCCTCTCCCTGGCGATGTGAACGGGGACGGCATCGTGGATGATGCGGATCTCCTGATCGTTCTCTTTAACTTTGGGCGTAGTCGCTAAAGCGCAACCGTTCACCCGGGGTGTGCCTTGTTGAGATACTCCGCCCTCGAAGCGGAACAGCGACTTCACCGAACAAAACCCCTCATTCCGAGCGTGGGCGGAGAACCACCCCAATAAGGAGGTTCAGTCGTGCGAAAACGAGGATTTACCTTGATAGAGTTGCTGGTCGTTATCGCGATTATCGCGATCCTGGCGGCGATCCTTTTCCCGGTCTTCGCGCGAGTCAGGGAAAAGGCTCGTCAAGCAGACTGCCTGAGCAATGTCCGACAGTTAGGCATCGGTTTCGGGCTTTATATGAACGACTGGGAAGGAACTTTCCCACCCGCTGGTTGCGTCACTGTGGGCAATCGGGGCTGGGTACGCACTTTCAACCACCATCAGGTGGACGTCGCCTTGGGCGCGCTGTTCCCCTATGTGAAAGACCGAAACCTCTACTTTTGTCGCACCGACCCGCAGAAAGAGGTCAACCGATTGTCCTACTCCATGAACTATTGCCTGAACATTGTGCATGAGAGCCGGGTGAATTTTCCAGCGT
>JANWXG010000354.1 GCA_025057335.1 bacterium
GTCGCGACGCTGGGACTCGAGCCGGAAAAGCTCCTTGCGCCGCAGGCCTGGGTAGCCGAGCCCGCGCTTTTCGCGCATGCGCTCAGGCCGCGGCCGCGCAACTTCCACAAGGGCATGGCCGGCTCGGTCGCGATCCTCGGCGGCGCCGCCGGCATGACCGGCGCGGCGCTGCTCGCTGGCCGCGCGGCGCTCAAGCTCGGCGCCGGGCGCGTCTATGTCGGTCTGCTCGACGAATTGCCGGTGGATCCGGGCGCGCCCGAGCTGATGCTGCGGCACCCCGACGACGCGCTCGGACAGGCGCTCGATGCGGTGGTCGCCGGCCCGGGGCTCGGGCGCAGCGCGCGCGCCGAGGTGCTGGTGGGCGCCGTGCTCGCGAGCGAGCTGCCCTGCGTGCTAGACGCCGACGCGCTCAACCTGATCGCCGAAAACCCCGACCTCGCGGCCGCGTGCGCGCGCCGCAGCGCCGATACGCTGCTCACCCCGCACCCGGCCGAAGCGGCGCGGCTGCTCGGTGCGCGCACCGCCGACGTGCAGGCCGACCGCGTCGGCGCCGCGCGCCAGCTCGCGCGCCGCTTTTCCGCGCACGCGCTGCTGAAAGGCGCCGGCAGCGTGATCGCCGCGCGCGACGGACACTGGTTCGTCAATACGTCGGGCAACCCCGGGATGGCCTCCGCCGGCATGGGCGACGTGCTCTCGGGCATCCTCGGCGCGCTGCTCGCGCAAGGCGTGCCCGGCGAAGCGGCGCTCGCGCTCGGCGCGCACCTGCACG
>JANWXG010000355.1 GCA_025057335.1 bacterium
GGCAATCACCCAGATGACCAGCACGCCGCCCAGAATGAACAGCACAATCGCTAACGTCGAGATAGTGGTCATACGTCACCTCCCCAGTGCTTCGTGAAGGTATTCCCTCGTCTTGCTGCCGTCGTGAGCGCGATGAATCATCTCCTTACACGCTCGTCAACCTCCTTTACTCACGCTCAGAGCGGAGGATGGGCTGAACCCTTCGGCTCACCGAGAGGTTCGCCCTCCAACCGCTTCTTTTATCGGGCAGGCTTCCCGCTGAGATGTCTCCCGTGTCCTGCTGAGCCGAAGGCGAACTGTCTCCTTAAGATTCTTCGCTCCGCTCAGAAGGACAGCGGGATTGGAAGGCGATCTCTCGCCGAGCCGCTCCTGTCATGCTGAGCAGGGCGAAGCATCTCTACCCCCGTCAACGAGATTCTTCGCTCTGCTCAGAAGGACGAGAAGCCCTGTTGTCCTGCAAGCATGGACGAAAACCCTCGTCTTCATTGTCATGCTGAGCGAAGCGAAGCATCTCTACACCTTGTCAAACCCAGATTCTCCGCTCCGCTCAGAAGGACAAAAGTCCTCTACAACGACAACTTTCTGGAGGGCGAGGCTCCCGCCGAGCCGTTTGCCCCCCTCCCGACCTCCCCGTGGACGGGGATGAGAGTACCCCCCGCTTGCGGGGAGAGCAAAGGTAGGGGCGATAGGTTCGCCTTCCCCTCAACGAAATCTGGAGGGCGAGGCTCCCGCCGAGCCGTTCGCCCCTGTCCAGCTGGGCACGGGC
>JANWXG010000356.1 GCA_025057335.1 bacterium
GGTCACGACTGGAGGGACGCGCTCCGTCGCGTCCACAACGGTCACGACTGGCGGGACGTGCTCCGTCGCCTCCACACGGTCACGACGGAGCGTGACCTTCCAGAAGGCTCGCGGTTGGCCGATTACTGAAGACAGACCTGCACATCTACAGGCGGCACTACTGTGTCCCCGCTAAGCATATCGATTCTATCACACAACGGCTCCTTTGTGTACAGGCTATGCGGCTGGTAGCGAAGAGGCCTCCCCTCATCTCCTCAGCGTATTCCACATTGCATGCATCTAGAGTGGCAGGGAGGCTGGAGGGCAAGGCTCCCGCCGAGCTGTTTCCTCTTGTCATGCTGAGCATGGGCGAAGCATCTCGTTGAGGCTTGAGAATGAGATTCTTCGCTCCGCTCAGAATGACAAAGGGCGCTCAGGATGACATCTGGAGGGCGAGGCTCCTGCCGAGCCGTCTCCTCCCCGCCTGCGGGGAGGCAGAGCGAGGGCATTGTTCGGCTCACCAGGAGGTTCGCCCCCTAACTTGCATCTGCTGGAGGGCGAGGTTCCTGTCGAGCCGTTTCCTCTTGTCATGCTCAGCATGTGCGAGGTGGAAGGGCTGCTTACAATTCACCGAGCTTCCAGACCCTCTGCTCACGCAGTGCTGGCTGGTTCGTCAGGTCGCGTATGGGCGTGCCGTCGGGTAGCGTCAGGTCGGGCGCGATTTCCAGCAAGGGCACCAGCACGAACGCCCGCTCGTGCATGCGAGGATGCGGCAGG
>JANWXG010000357.1 GCA_025057335.1 bacterium
AGCGGGAACAACATCTTCAACACGAACACAGGGAATGTGGGAATTGGCGTAAGCAGTCCCAGTTTTCGCTTGCACGTGGAGACAAGCAGTGGCGATAGGACAATCTTTGGGTACCACACTGCCACCACGGGTATAGCCTTTGGCGTGTGGGGGCAAAGCAGCAGTCCCGATGGCAGAGGCGTGTACGGCTATGCAACTGCCACCGCGGGTACAGCCTTCGGCGTGTGGGGGCATAGCAACAGTTCTTCTGGCAGGGGTGTGTATGGCTTGGCATCTGCCAACACAGGCATCAACTACGGCGTGTATGGGGAGAGTCGCAGTGCCGCTGGCATGGGCGTGTATGGCTTGGCAACTGCCTCCGCCGGCACAACCTACGGCGTGTATGGGCGAAGCAACAGCACCGATGGTACAGCTGTGTACGGCTATGCAGCTGCCGCCACGGGCACGACCTACGGCGTGCTGGGGATTAGCGTCAGCACCGCTGGCACAGGCGTGTTCGGCAGTGCAACTGCCACCACGGGCACAACCTACGGTGTGTATGGGCGAAGTGACAGTCCCAACGGCACGGGTGTGTACGGTGTTGCAGATGCCACCACAGGCACCAACTACGGCGTGTATGGGCGAACCAACAGCCCCAGTGGCTATGGCGGCTACTTCGTCGGGCGCGGGTACTTTGAATACAACAGTACCCTCACCAACGCCACCCTGCGCTTGCACGAGACCGACAACGATGTGGCGCGCTTAGA
>JANWXG010000358.1 GCA_025057335.1 bacterium
GTTCCCGTGGACCTTCGGGGCGAAGGTGGGCAATACATACTTCGCGGAGACGGTCAGAGACTATAACGGCTTCTATCGCAACCTGATGACAGCAGTGGTGCGCTTTTTCCAAACAGGCGAGTCGCCCGTTTCCCCACAGGAAGCGCTGGAGATGGTGCGCATTCTGGATGCTGGCAACCGCTCACAGCAGGCGGGAGGCGCGTGGGTATCGCTGTGAGGTTAAGCTCTGAGGTTGGCTTGCTGGTGCCCTGCAGGATTCCCCCCTGTCCTGTGCGGAATTTACCTCTGAGTTTGCGGGATGAGGAGGCTGCAGAGGTGGCAGAGCGTGTGGGAAACCGCTTGACACGGCGCGAGTTTCTGCGAGAGGGCGCGGTGGTAGCGGCGAATCTGGCGCTCAGCGCACTACCACATGCGAGCGCGGCGCAGGAACAGCCCCCGCCGCGCAAGCTGAAGCAGGTAGCCACGTGGGGCATTGTCAGCCGATTACCCCTTGCGCAGGCACTGACGGAGCTGAAGCGCATCGGCTTTCACGGCGTGGAGATGGCGCCGCGTCAGACATGGGACGAGATTCGCTCCGCCGGGCTGCGTATCGCGACCATCGTGGGGCATGGCACGCTCACGGATGGGCTGAACCGCAAGGAGAACCACAACCGTATCGAGGACGAACTGAAGCGCAATATCGACCTCGCTGCGCAGTACGATATCCCCGTGCTCATCTGCTTCTCGGGCAACCGACGAGGCATT
>JANWXG010000359.1 GCA_025057335.1 bacterium
CGTAGTTGGTGCCTGTGAAGGCATTCGCCAAGCCGAACACACCCCTGCCCGAGGTGCTGTCGCTTCGTCCAAACACGCCTTCGTTTATGCCCGTACTGGCAGATACGTAGCCGTACACGCCCGTGCCAGAGGCACTGTTACTTTGCCCGTACACGCCGTAGTAAGTGCCCAAGGTGGCAGTGTGGTGTCCAAAGATTGCCCTACTGCCACTGCCCGTCTCCACGTGCAAGCGATGACTGGGACTCCCTACGCCAATGCCCACATTCCCCGCGTTGTAGAAGATGTTGCTCCCCGACGCTTGCCAGAAGGCATCGCGCAGGTCGGTCGCAGGCTCCCAGCGGTTGTTAGCGGCGCTCCATTTGAGCACCTGTCCGTCGGTAGGCGCAGCGTTATGCACCGTGCGCCCCTGCAGCCGCGCAACCGTGGGGTTCGGATAGTTTCCGCTCAGGTCGCCCCCCGCTGCGCCAATCGGGTTCGCGGTGCCTGCTGTGGCAGCGCGAATGGCATACGGCGTGGGGTTGATTTTCACGCGCGGCGCCAACTCCTGATACCCGCCTGTGCTGGTGCCGGGGCGCACCGCAATCTCCAAAAAGCGCGGCGAGCCGTCCCACACACTGCCGAAGTCCAGTTCCACCGTGAACAGCCCGTTCTGCACATTCACATCATCTACGAACACATCCGAGCCAGCTTGGCTGCCGCCTGTGCTGGCGTTCCACAACCGAAAGCGAAAGTCGTATGCGCCG
>JANWXG010000035.1 GCA_025057335.1 bacterium
GAAGCAGGTAGCTGCCTGCGGGCAATGCTACGCCTGCGTTGTCCCGCCCGTTCCACACCGCTGTGTGCAGACCCGCTGCACGCGTGCCCTGCGCGAGGGTTGCCCGGGTTCGCCCTGCGGCGTCCACTAGACTAATCCGCACCTGTGCCTCCGCACTCAGCGCGTAGTCGATGCTATATGAACCGCCACGCCCCGGACGCACGCGCACCGACGAGATGCGCAGCGCATGCAGCGTGCTCGGCTCTGCAATCAGCAGGAACGAGCGAGTTGCTACGCCACCCGGGTTGTAAGTGTAACTGCCTGAAGGACGCACTGGTAAGCGGTGTCCCGTGTGTTGGTCTACCAGTGCTAGGCGAATGTCCTTGGGCAGCGACGGCAGCGCCTGCCAGCTCAGTGTGACGGGCTGTTCGGTCTGGTCGGTTTCCACTTCCAGCTGCCACACATGCCGACGGCTGGCAGCCGAGCGCATGTCTTGCACATACTTGCCTGCGTGCTGTGCCCACTCACTGTTCACTACATGCACGCTTACGTAGGGGCTCAGCGACGGAGGCTTTAGCACATCCTCATGCCCGTAACGGTCAGATGCGCTACGGCTTGCTCCCACGATAGCCATTGCTGTAGCGCCTTTTCCTGCCGTCGCGCTGAAGCGAAGTTGCCAACCCTCTGCTGCCACCGAGATGCTAGAAGAGCGCGTTCCTACCGCCAGAGGCTGCACTATGAGCGTGCAGTCGGCAAACGCTCGCACCCAGAAGCCTTCCCATGCGCGTAGGATCCCCGCTGGAGCAGTTTGCCAGGAGTAGCGTCCTCCTTCGTAGCGGTATAGATGCGGCAGCAGGATGCCGCGCTCTACCGCTTCCAGCAGCGACAGACGTGTCCCTGCGGCGGTTTCCACCTCGCATGCGACCCAGGGCACGCTATGGGCGAAGGGGTTGCCAATCATGTTCCACCCCGCCCGCAACGGGATGCGGTAGGGTACCGCAGGCACTGGCTGTCCCTCGGTGTTCACTGGGGTGTCGATGTCTACGTCGATAAAGTAAGCCAGTCCAACAGGTGGTGTAGGAGCACCCCCTTCTGGTCCCACCGCCTCGGTGACTCCATCAAACGATGCCTCCGCATCGCGTGGGGTAAAGATGGGGCTATACTTCGCATAGCGCCCTTCCCTGGGAAGCCACCGATAAAGTCGGAAGCCGCTACCCATCCATTGCTCTGCGGGCACTGACCTACTCGGCTGCCCTTCCTGAGACTGGAAGTAGGGGAAGGAGACCAGCGAACGCCCTGCCCGCAACACGTGCGGCACAATCTGGAAAGTCAGTTCGTCTGTGCTGGTGATGTTGGGGTCGGTGCTGTTGCGCGCGGTAACTCGCACCGTGTGCGAACCAGGCGACAATCGGCGAACGATACGGATGGTTGCCGTTCTGCCACTGGCGTCCGCCCTGTAGTTGGCGGCGACTTCCGATTCGGGTACTCGCTCGCCGTTGATGGTAATCGTCACAAGGCTCGGTGTAGTGTTCGTAACACTGAACTCCAGCACAGGTTTCAGAGTCTCTACCACCTGCCCTCGTACAGGCGACACGACTAGCGCAGAAGTGGCTACCCGCCGCAAGGCGCCATACACGTCCACGATGCCGTAGCCAAACTCATTGTTGGGCACGTTACGCCCGTCCGCCATGGCGGTCTCTTGTAGTAGCCTTTTCACTTCACGAGCGGGCACCCCTTGTGACAGCAACAGCGCCACCGCCCCCGACACGTGAGGTGCAGCGAATGAGGTGCCGTCGTAGTAGTCATAGGTGCTATTGACGACCGTGCTCAGGATGCCATCGCGCGGGTTGCCTGTCTCCAGAGAGTTGCCTCCTGGCGCCGCTACCGTGGTGTAGGGGCGTGCGCTGGAGTAGATAGCGCGCTCTCGTCGCGGTCCAACGGCAGCCACTGCTAGCACCAGGTCACTGATGCTAGCGACATTCGCAGGGGTAATTGGTGGGTTTCCCTCCTGGTAGGAGTTGCCTGCTCCACACACCACGACAATGCCTTGTTGTGTTGCTTCCAGTACCAACCTCACGAAGGGGTCGTTAGGGTCGGGGCGGTCGCTATCATCTGCTCCGCCGACGCTCAGGTTAATCACTTGCACCCGACGGTCAATCGCCAGGCGCATGCCTCGTAGTAAGCCGTCCGCACTGGGCGCGCTGATGTTTGAGTCAAGGGCCACTTTGATAGGTAGCACCCTCACCCCTTCCCACGTCACGCCTGCCACGCCGAGGCTGTTGTTCGTGACAGCGGCGATAATGCCTGTTGCATGCGTCCCGTGTGATACGAAGGGGTCGTTCACGTTGGGCGGGTTCGGGTCGTCGTCTTGGTCAGCAGTGTCTCTACCGGGAAGCAGGCGTCCCTGCAGGTCGGGGTGAGTGGTCTGTACCCCGGAGTCCAACACCGCCACTACCACTCCCTCCCTGCCTTTCTGCAGGCTCCACGCGCGCGGCATGTTGATCATTTCTAGCCCCCACTGTTCGCCGTAGCGGATGTCGTTGGGGCGCACTTCTACCTGCAAGAAGCGGTAGATGCGGTTGGGCGCCGCATAGTCGAGCAGCCCACTGGCACGCAACCGTTCAGCGGTCGCTTGGGTCTGCTCCGCGTCCACCTTACCCTCGCGCACTCCCGACAGAATGAGGTGATAAATGCCGGGCGTGCCCACGTCGCGAATCTCTGCGACGCCCTCCTGCTGTGCGATCTGCTGCAGCTGGGCGAAGCTAGTGGTAGGCTTCAGTACTACGATGAGTTCCCCTGTGCGGAAGGGGAAAGCCACCTGCTGGGCGTGAACGCCCGCCATCGCGAGCAACACCCCTAACCACACAGCAACCATCCGCGCGCGCATTCTCATCCTTTCACACCTCCATTTGGTCTACAGCCTGCTGCCCCGAGTTATAGCCCTGGCGGGGGCGGCGGGGTAACTGGCGCGGTGAACGAGAACGGCTCCGTGCTCCAGATGTAGCGGTATCCCGCACCATCGGGAAGGGGACCCGGGTTGTCCCCGACATTGCGCGCTCCCGCGCGCCAGTATAGACGCTGTTCGGGACGGAACTTACCACTTAGGTTCACGTTGCGAATCACCACCGTCGCGCCTGCAGGGAAGGACACTTCATCTGTATAGAACGAGCGCGACTTGTCTCGGAAGGTGGGGTCGGTAGACACTTCCACGCGATACGCCTGTGCCCCGGGCACCGCTTGGAACTCGAATGTCACCGCCGTCAGGTCCACGTCCTCACGACCGTTGGCAGGCTGCAGCAGTTGCGGAGGCGTTAGCGGCGTCGCCTGTCCCGTGAAGGTTCGATCGCTCTCGCGATAGGTCGCCTCCTGCTGGTCCGGCTGTCCACCACCCGGCTGCCCAACAAATGGCGACACAAAGCGGTAAATCAACGTAATCGCGTAGCGGTACGACTGACCAGGGGTGATGCCAGGGACATCTTCTTCTTCCTCTAGGTCAGGCGAGTCCACCTCCTGACCGGGTTCTATCTGCACATAGTTGACGGTACGGGGGATGTTTGTGTCATACGCTTCAGTCATGCTTCGCTCGGCGGTCAACACAGGCACACGTGGTCGGGTAGGGTCGCCCGGGTCACGATAGATTTGGTAGAGAACACGGTCGTTGTTGCTCTGCGCGAAGACACTGTGTCTCCATGAAATCTTCACCGCAGGCACGCCCTGGTAGATGCAAGCCTCCGCTTTGGGGGTGCCCTCTCCAACATGCACTCCTGGGTTCCCTCCCTTGCCTACCTGCAGTGCACCGAAGATAAGCCCTGCCACCACCAAGAGCTTTCCCAAATTACTCAGCCCTGCCGACTTAGGCTTGGCTCGGGGCTCCGCCATCTTGACTTTCCCACCAACCACTTGCACAACGGGCAGCTTGAACACGGCGCGCGCTCGGTCCTCGGGCTGAATGCCTAGGGTGCTGCTAAGGATTTTCGCGGTTGACTCGCTCGCGCTAGGACGGGTGACGCGGATGCGTCCCACAACCTCCTTTCCACGCAGTACAATCATCTCCATTCCCGCCTTTAGCCCGTGGCGAGTACCTCGATTCAGCACCACTTCATCTTCGCCCAAGGTGTTGAGCACTGTCGCCTCGGGGATGGTGTATGCGGCGATAGTCTTCACCGCCTCGAGCGCAGCGTTGCTGATTGCCTCTCGGATCAGCTGGTCGTCATCCGCCACGAAGCCGATGCGCGGGTTGCTGCGTCCTGTAACGGCAGCACCATTGACATCCTCTCCCGAAGCGACATCGGTCACCCGCACTAGTATAGTGACCCGTGCTGTGCGAGGCGACCCGTCCACAGAGACCGCCACCACCTCTCCGGAGACAATGGAGTCTACTGCCAGCGTTGTGCCTAGCTTGATAATCCCCAGACGGTCCAGAATAGGATCGAGGGACAGCTCTTGCAAGGCATCTTGCACCTGTGAACGGGCGATGACGTTGAACCCAGCACGCGACATCTCCAGCGCCACGGCATCTGTGGCAGCACGACTGAGCAGCGCCTGCTGCAACCCAGGCCGCACCAGAAAATCCACTACCGCCACAGTGCCCCGCGCCGGTTGCTGTGCGACAGCAGGCAATGTCGTCACAGACACGAGCCCGGGCATCACCATCGCTACGGTGAGCACCCAGCTCAACGCACGAGCGATTAACCCTTTGCGGAAGCGTTTCACCTTTACCGATTCCCCCTCTTCGTTCGTTTCGTGGTCGATATATGCATCCCCTTGGTCAGGGACGTGGTTCCCTTTTGGTTATCGCGTGAGCACGACGGGCACCACGCTGCGCACCGATTGTCCGTCCGCGCTGGTCGCTCGTATCTCCACGGTGTAGGCGCCTGCAGGCAGGGATACGCCGTGACGGTCACGTCCGTCCCAGGTCACCGAATGGATGCCTGCAGAGCGTGTGTTCTGGGTGAGCAGCTCTCGCACGGGTTGTCCGTTGCGCAGCACGGTGACGCTGACCGCGGCTTCGCCGCTGAGCGTGAAGGAGATAGTGCGGCTGCTGCCCCGGCTGATGACGCTCACGTTGCTGATGCGCAGGCTGGTCGTTTGCGCATCTTGCACCTCCACGCGGAAGGAGCGAGTAGTGATGCCCTCTCCGCTGCGGAAGGTGTAGGCAGACAGGGTGCGCAGGGTGCGTCGCTGTCCTGTTGCCTCATCCACCAGCACGAGCTGTAGGTGGCGGGGTACGCGCGTCACGTTCGGGAAGCGCAGGATGACATCTGCACTGGCGACGTTGGTCGTGACGGTGAAGCGCCAGACCTGTCCTGCCGCCCGCGAGCGCACATCTACAGCGTACTGCCCAGCATACTCACCCCACTCTGGATGCTCAAACGCCACCTGCACGACCGGAACGCCCTCCAGTAGCGGGGGACGCTCCACGTCTAGAGCGTCGAAACCGTCGGAAGCGCGATTGGACACGCCAAAGTAGTTGCTGCTATCCACCACGCCTCCTGCAGTCGCAACGACCTGCACTAGCCATCCATCTACCTGAACAGGCAGAGCGGCACGAGTGGACGCACTTCGGCTGCGTGTCGTGGGGTCAATCAACAGGGTAACCGCCCGATTGGCGCGCACCCAATAACCCTGCCAAGGACGCAGCTCGTTGCTCAGCACGTATTGACCGCTGACGTATGTCCACAGCCCACTGCGCAGGATGCCGCGCGCGATGGCGTCCTGAACGCTGAGCACGTTCGTGCCGTCCTGTACCTTCATGTCTAGCCAGCGCAGGGTGAAGTTAAACGGCGTGCCAATCAAGTTCCAGCCTGGCGTCAGCGGGATATCGTACGGGGTATCCTGCGGTGCGCTGTCCCCCTCTTCAGTAATCACCGCCGACCTATTCAAGTTCAGGAAGTAGCCTCGCCCTAGCCTTAGCCTGTCGGCAGGCGGATTGGGATATGTAACATATCTTCCTAGAGACCAGATGAACAGCCGGAGGTCGCCCTCGGAGACGTTCAGCACCTCGGACGCCCGCTTGGTCGGGTAGTCAAAAGGCACCGATATCAGGCTTAGCCCTGCCGCAAAGACACGCAGCGGCTTAAGCGTGAAGTTCACGCTTCTGGTCTCTCGCTCCGATACTACCGTCACGGTGCGCGACTCGGGGTCGGACGTAAAGCCACGCTTGCGCACGCGCACCGTGTATTCGCCCGCGTCCACTCCCGTGATGCGCCAGTTGTAAGTGTAGCCGTCCTCGGTGCGCGCTACTTCGGTCGTCGTGCGGTAGGTCTTATTGCTAGAGACCACCTCCACCTCGACGCCCTCCTCGGGGCGCTGGTCACCCTGCCGAATGACCAGACCTGAGATGCTGCCCGGCGGCACTGGCTCTAGCTGGAAGTTCTCGGTAATCGTCTGTGTGGATTGTACGGTGATGGTTCTTGTCTGCGACGCGAAGCCCGCTGCGGAGGCAGTCGCCTCGTAGGTTCCCGCGTCGACGCCTGTGATAGTATACTGTCCGCTCTCGTTGGTCACTGCAGAGGCGACCTCACGTCCCGCCTGCCGTACCACAACGCGCGCTCCAGCAATTCCCTCTCCCGTGCGGGCGTTCGTGACCGTTCCTGTCACGTTGCCCGGCGCGGGCTTCAGGCGGAAGTTTTGTGTGACCTCGGTCGCCGGTGGCACGCTTACGCGCACGGGCTGCGGCGGCTGGTCGGGCGAGAAGCCCTCCTTCTCCGCTGTGACATCGTAGCCTCCGCCATCCTCCACGCGGCTGGTGGGAATGCGCGCGATAACGTAGAAGCCTTGTGCGTCAGTGGTTGCGCTGTACTCCTGTCCCGTGACAACCTCTTTCGCCTTCACGGTGGCGCCCTGGATGGGCGTCGTGCCGTCGGGATAGGTCACCCGTCCGCGTAGGGTACCCGGTTCGGCTTCGGTCAGCAAGATATTGACCTCGCTTGTCTCTCCACCATGCACAGCAATCAGATTGACTTTCTGCGTGACGTAGCCGGGGTATGTCACCCGCACCTCGTACACAGCAGGGTCTAACCCGTTAATGATGAACGTGCCATCTGCTCTCGTGAGGGCTGTGCCAAACTGTGGACCGACACGCGGCTGATAGGTTGCCCCAAATCGCAATCGCACCAGCGCACCTTTTGCTGGCACATTGCCATCCACAGTACGCACAGTACCGCGCACACTGCCTGTGCGCAACCAGCACACGATGTTGTGCATCAGCTTCTGGGCGACGTTGCGACCGTATGCTACGTTATTCAGCGTGTAGTAGCGTCGGTTCAACCCTTCATGCCCGAAGCTGGCATACACAACCTTCCCACCGGTATTCGGGTCGCCCCAGTAGATGAGCCCCTGCACTCCGTCCTCAAAGGTGAGCTCGGTGCGTGCGGGCGCAATCGGGTTGACGCCGTCAATGAACCGCTGGTTGGGCGCGGCGTCTCTGAAGTACGGATTGTTCGTATCGGGGCCCGGCGATATCTGGAAGCCGCCTGCCACTGGCGGGTCGTAAACGATATTGTTAGTCTGTAGCTGGTAGTAGGAGTGCTCATCCCAGGGCGCTCGGGAGAAGGGGTTCTCCCCACTGTTGCCGCCCGAGAGCGTATCGCGCTGGAAGAAGTCGAGCGACGGAGGCTCGTCGTTCAGGTATTGTGCCTTCAGCACGTTGGTGACGAAGGCGTTCGCCTGCAAGCCGTTCAGCGTGAGCGCCCAGGCGACATCCTGCCCTGTCACATACAGCCTTCCGCCCTGAGCAACAAATTGAGCAAGGTCACGCTGCGTATTCAGGTCGGTAATGCTGCCTGCTCCCGCCCACACGCTACCTGCGTAGGGCGCTGCCCACACGATGCACCGCTCTGCCACAAAAACCGTTTGCGTGGCGGTCAACGGGTTGTTTGGATCGGGCTGCTGCTCGCGGCGCGGTAGGTAAGCCAGATACACCGACTGAGGAATGGGACCGCGACACAGGATGCGCCAGAGATCATACTGCATCGAGTCGGTGATGATGGGGTCAGAGAACACCACATTCGGAGTAAACGCTCCGTATGAGCCTACCCCCAGCGCGTTCCAGGTGTCCCGCACTGGCTTTGGTTCGGTATCGGTGTCGCTCGACAGGTAGAAGCCTGACGAAGGTAGGTAGTTCAGGTCAATGTCCGTTAGCCAGGACTCCACGCCCCAATATCCGAACGTTCCCTTGCGGTCGTCAGAGGTGCGGAAGAACTTCTGTCCCAGCGTATAGTCCGACACAAACAGAATTTTGTGCGAAGCGGTGAAGGGACGCGTTGAGAAGCCCCACACGTTGTCGTAAATCTTCCAGTTCGACCGCTGGTTGGGGTTGAAGGGGTTGATGGCACGGTCGTATACGATGACATCAATGTACCAGTCGCTGGGGTTATTGGCGGGCGTTGCCCAGGTGCCTTCGTAGATAACGCCATCCGCCTCCTCACGCACCAGTCGCAGAGGCAGCCAATAGTCCCTAGCACGCGGGTTGCCCTCAGGGTCGGCTCCCGAAAAGGCGGAGCGGTCGTCTACCTCCGGCTCGTACATCTCCGCAGGGTAGCGCCGGAAGCCGAAGATGGAACGCGCCAGCATGGTGGGGCGCCCCGGCTCTGTTCCCGTGAGTGTGATGTACTGGTTGAAATTCGGGCTGTTCGGGTTGACGTTGATAGGCAAGCACTCGAACTCGGTGGGGATGATGGTCAGTCGGACCCCTTGTCCTTCTGCGGTGCCTGCGCCAGTCGGTCTACCCTGGTTCAGATACACCTTGCGCTCTACGCCGAGCGCGTCCTGGTATCGGCTGTCAGGGTCCTTGATTTGCAAGTAGACGGCTGCTACCCCGCTTTCACGGTCGCGCACCTTCACGCGGAAGGTCACGGTGGTACCGGGCAATACCTGGCGGCTAGGTAGTACTTCAACGATATCCCCCGAAGCAAACTTCACTATCTCGGGGGCGCTGATGTCGACGACAGAGGTGACGAAGATGTCCCAGTTGCCCGCCCGGTTGCTGACATGCGCCAGCTTGAGGGCGGTGGTGAACTGCGACCAGGTGGGCATCTCCTCGTCGGAGGTGCGACCGTCATCGCGCGCGTCGATTCGGTACACGACGGCATCAGGCTCCGTGTTCACGATGCCCTCTGCGCTGGTTCGCGCATCGATATAGTAGACATCGAAAGTATTGCCTACTGCGTCGGGGGTGCCATCCCCGTTAGAGTCGTAACGGTTGGAGGCAAAAGCCAGCAGGTAGCTGGGAGGAGCGCCCGAAACGGGCAGAGGACGCCAGCTCCAGGCAGGTTGTTTATTCGTGCTTTGCACGCCGCCTGCCGAGAAGTTAGTTACCCGCCGCACCCGCGAGGGGTCCGGTGCAGCGATACCGGCTACCACTGTCCAGATATCGGTACCGTTGTCGGGGCGGACGGTGTTGCCTGCTGGGTCGGCGCGGTTGGAAGTGAAGGCAATCAGGTTGCCATCGGGAGACCAGGCAGGATGGGTATCGTTAGCGATGCCGCCTGTTATCTGGCGGATATCTCCGCTGGTGATGTTGATAGTAAAGATGTGATACACACTGCCCACTCGTCCCGCGAAGGCAATCTCCAGACCGCTGGGCGACCATGTCGGTTGGCGCACTTCGGAGAAGGGAAGCCCGATGCGCTCGCGGGTGAGGCTTAGTACGGCGCCAGTGGTCAAGTTGCGGATGAAAAGGTGATAGGGCGACGTAGCGGATTCGCGGGCGACATAGGCGAGGCGTCCCCCTTCGGGAGAGAGAGCGGGTTCAATCTGGTCGCCTGGCTCGGAGGTGACCTGCTGCAGTTCAGTTCCGTCAGGGCGCATCACGTAGATGCGAAAGTTTGTCCCCCGTGCGCCGTTGGTTGCGCTGACACGGTTGGAGTAGAAGTAGATGAAGCGGTCGTCGTAAGACCAGAAGGGTCCGAGTTCATCAGCTGCAGACCGGGTAAGGTTGGTAGTTTGCTCGGGGGTACCGCGCCCCTGCAGCATGTCCCAATCTCGCCGCAGGTCGACCGGTGCCCTGTCAGGGCTACCTACAATCGGCACTCGCAGCTGTATCTGCCGTTGCGCCCAGCCTTCCCCCGGGAAGGCGACCAGCGCTGCAAGCAGCAGCAACAGCAGCGGAACTTTCATCTGTTTCCGACAAGCTTGACCTCTCGCCTCTATCACCGCTTGCTTTTCCTCCTCCCGTTTTCGTCGCCTACACACCAGCTGGCAACACGTCATTATTTCGTGGTGTCGCTCACAGTTCCTGCACGATTATATGTACGACCGCTCACTTTGTCAACATCTTACACAACGCTCACGCCGTTATTTCGCACCTTCTTCCAACAGCTCCTGCCAGACCTGCCAGCTTTGCGTGCGGGTGCGCTGTAGGTCCTCGCGATTCGATACGACCCAGTCGGCAAAAATCCTTTTGACGCGAGCGGGAAACTGCGCAGCGAAGCGACGGCTAATCTCCTCTTCGCTCCATCCCTTCGCCCTCAGACGAGCACGCTGTGCTCGCTCATCCGCCTCGACAACTACCACTCTGCCGAAGTCGCAATATAGGGCACATTCCACCAACAACGGCACTTCTACTACCACGATAGCTTCAGGCTCCTGCTGACGGATGGACTCGATCTGCCGAGACATCTCCTGCAGGATGAGGGGATGGCTGATGCGGTTGAGCCGTCGGCGCAATGCCTTGTCCGCAAAAACCGTCTCTCCCAGCTTCCTCCGGTTCAGTTCGCCGTTGGGTAGCAGGTATCCCTGCCCAAACTCTGCTACTATCGCCTGCCAGAGTGCCTGCTGCGGTGCGCTGAGGGTATGGGCAATCTGGTCTAGACTGAGGCTGTGTGCGCCCCACTCTTCGAACCATCTGAGCACAGTGCTCTTGCCTGCGGCGATGCCGCCTGTCACCGCCACCAGCATCACTGTTCTGCGACCGTGTGTTCTTCCCCTTGATTATTTGACGATGACTCTTCTGTTTCCGTTCGCAGTCCAAGGCTCTTGCCGACGACTTCGCCGATGGTGAACCCGCGTGAACCCGTGCTGCTATACTGCTCTCTCAGTTGCTGGTTCTCCTGCTCTTCGCGCTGCTTTTGCAAGCGACGCAGGCTGAGCACCATGCGACGCTCTGCAGGCTGCACTTGCACTACCAGCGCCTCCACCTCTTGCCCTTCTTGAACCACCTCCGCAGCGTTGCGCACCCGCTTGGTGGACAGCTCCGACAGGGGGATAGTGGCTTCCAGATCGCCCGGCAAATCCACGATGGCTCCGAAAGGCGCCAAGCGTGCGACTCGGCCTGTGACAATCTGCCCGACCTGATACTGCTTTTCCGCATCGAGCCAGGGGTCGGGGATGAGCTGCTTCATCCCTAGCGACACTTTGCGGGCACTGGGGTCCACGCGCAGCACCTGCACACGTACACGCTCGCCCTCGCGCAGCACGTCCGTCGGATGCTTTACCCGCTTCCACGCCATCTCGCTGATGTGCAGCAAGCCGTCGATACCGCCGAGGTCAATGAACGCGCCGTAGTCCACGATGCGACGCACGGTGCCCTCTAGCACCTGTCCTTCTTGAATACTAGCAAACACCTGCTCGCGTTCTCGCTCGCGGCGTTCCTGTTCTGCCAGTCGGTGGGACAGCACCACCTTGCGCCGCGCCCTGTCTACCTCTAGCACCTTCAGAGGAACCGTCTGTCCCACGTATTTCTCCAGCGCACTGTCGGGAAGGGGAGCGCGGCTGACCCCAACATGCGACGCGGGCACGAATCCCCGTACCCCAACGTCCACCATCAAGCCGCCCTTCACCCGTTCGGTGACCGTGCCCTGCACCGTCTCGTTCGCCTGCATCGCCTCTTCCAGACGCGACCAGGTGACCTCGTAGTCCGCCCGCTTCTTAGAGAGGATGACCTGCCCCTCTTCAGTCTCGGGCTTGAGCACCATGACATCGATCTCTTGACCGACCTGCACGACTTCCTCAGGGGACTGGTGAGGCAGGCGGGTGAGTTCGTTCAGGGGGATAATCCCTTCCGACTTGGTGCCGATGTCTACCAGTACGCCGTTCTCGTCGACATGGACGACGATGCCGCGCAGTAGCTCCCCCTTGCGCACGGTGCGTGTGGCGCGTTCCAGCTCCTCCGTGCTCATCTGCTGCACGGCGCGAGCGAATTCGTCGACCTCAGGAACAGGCTCTGAAGTGGCAGCTATCTCCTCAGCGACAGGCTCTGGGGCAACCGTCTCCTCCGCAACAACCTCTGGAGCTGCAGCTACCTCCTCAGCAACAGGCTCTGGAGCAATCGCCTCCTCCGAAACCTGTTCCGTCGGTACCGTCGTCTCTTCTCTCAGGTCTTCCTGCATCATGAAAGCACTCCCTGTGTATTCGCCGCACAAACGTGCCTTATAGGTTTTGCCGTCGCACTTCGCCTTTCCTGCTTCTACCCGGTGAACTTTTGCATCTCTGCCCAGTTGTCGCCTGCTTCCACATCTATCTTGAGCGGCACACGCAAACGCGCCACTCCTGACATACACTCCCGTACCAGCCCTGCTAGCGCAGATATCTCCTCTGGCGGAGCGTCCAGCACCAGCTCGTCGTGCACCTGAAGCACCATCTTCGCCTGCCAGCCCTCTCGCCTCAGGCGACGGTCGAGCTCAATCATCGCCATCTTGATGATGTCAGCGGCGGTTCCTTGCAGGGGCGAGTTGATGGCGGCGCGTTCGGCTGCCTGGCGCACGTTGCGGTTGGCGTGGTGGATTTCGGGGAGATAGCGCCGACGCCCGTAGAAAGTGGTGACGAAGCCATGCTGTCGCGCGAAAGCCAGAGTCTCCTCGATATACCGACGCACTCCGGGCAGCTGGCGGAAGTAGTTCTCGATAAAGGCGTGCGCCTCCCGTACCGACATGCCTAGCTCCTGTGAGAGCCCATAGTCGCTCATACCGTACAGCACTGCGAAGTTCACGGTCTTGGCTTTGCGACGCAGCTCGGGCGTCACCCCATCCTCTGGCACGCCGAAAAGCAGCATGGCGGTTGCTGCGTGGACGTCGCGGTCTTCAGCAAACGCCTGCAGCAACCGTTCATCGCCGCTGACGTGCGCTAGCAGGCGCAGCTCGATCTGCGAATAGTCCGCCGACAGCAGGCGGTTTCCGGGCGCAGCCACAAAGGCGCGGCGAATCTGCCTGCCGACCTCGCTGCGAATGGGGATGTTCTGTAGGTTCGGCTCGCTGCTGGAGAGGCGTCCTGTCGCCGCGACCGTCTGATTGAAAGAGGTGTGGATTCGCCCTGTCGCTGGGTGCACCAGGCGGGGCAGCACATCGGCGTAGGTGGATTTGAGTTTGCTCAGCTCGCGATACTCCAGGATGCTACGGCAGATAGGGTACTCCACCGCGAGCTGTTCCAGCACCTCGGCATCGGTGGAGTAGGCTCCCGTGCGCGTCTTCTTGCCTGCAGGCAGCTTTAGCTTCTCGAATAGAATCTGCCCCAGCTGCTTGGGCGAGGAGATATTGAACGGCTCACCTGCTAACGTGTAAATCTCCGCCTCTTTGGAGCGCATCAGCCCGTCCAGCAGGTCGGAGAGACGATACAGGTAGTCCACGTCTACCGCCACGCCCGCCAGCTCCATCCGCGCCAGCACTTCGGAGAGGGGCATCTCGATGCGGTGCAGTACGTCCGCACACCCTATCGCCTCTACCTGCTGCCCCATCACTTGCTCTAGCCGCAGGCAGGCAACCGCCTCCGCGCAGGTATATGCCGCCAGACCGCTCTCTCCTGTCGTGTCTTCCACAGGAAAACGCTCGCCAAGGTAGTCCTGCACCAGGTCGGGGAGCGGATAGCTGCTTCGCCCTGACTGCAGCACGTAGCCCGCCAGCATGGCGTCAAACACAAACTGCTGGGGCTGCACCCCCGTCCGAATCAGCGATGCTTGCAACGGCTTGATATGGTAGCCCGCTTTGGCGACCGTGTCGCTCTCCCACACGGGTACCAGCAGGTTGACCAGGCCGTTTCCCCCCTCGTCGAAGAGCGAAGCGAGCACCACCCTGCCGGGCACATACACCGCTTCCTCACGTGAGAGGGCGACCGCCACCCCCGTCACCTGCAGCTCCATCACGTGTGTGCCCTGAACCAGCGCGCGGATGCCTACTTTCGGCGTTCGCAGGCAACGCTGCACGAGCTGGCGCACTTCGTCTTCGCTCTGTGCGACGCTCCATTGCACGCCCACTGTGCGCACTTCGGCGGGGGCTTCGGGAGGCAGGGGAAGCGTCTCCCCCTTAGACCACTTCGCGCGCAGTTCGGGCAGTCGACGCAGGAAGGAGCGGAACTCGAGGCTTTCCAGCACCTGTTGCAGGCGGGCAAAGTCCTCGGCGGTCGGTTGCCAGCGCGGCGGCAGGTCGGGCACAGGCGCATCGCGTACGATGGTCGCCAATCGCTTGTACTGAGGTATCTGCTCGCGATACTGCTCTAGCGTGGCGCGCAGCCTGGGGTCTTCCACTTCGTGCAGCCGTTCCAGTAGGTTCTCGACGCTGCCGAACTGCTTCAGCAGTGCTGCTGCCTTCTTATCGCCGATACCTGGCACGCCCGGGATGTTGTCCGAGGGGTCGCCCTTCAGCGCCTTGAAGTCGGGCAGTTGAGACGGCTCTAGTCCGAACCGCTCGCGCACTGCCTGCGCATCATAGCGCACCGTCTGCCCCATGCCCTTCTGGGGCATCAGCACGAAAGCGCCCTCGTCCACCAGCTGCAGGGCGTCCTGGTCGCCCGTGACAATGATTACTTGATAGCCCTGTTCTCGCGCGCGGTGCGCTAGCGTACCCAGCACGTCGTCCGCCTCGTAGCCCTCCAGCGCCACGACGGGGATTCCCATCGCCTCCACCAGCTCGCGTGCGGCGGGAACCTGCACGTAGAAGCTCTCGGAGGTTTCGGGACGGTGCGCTTTATAATCAGTGAACTCTTCATGGCGAAAGGTGGGCGCCGCCGTGTCTAGCGCGACGACGATAGCGTCGGGCTGCTCTTCCTCGAGAATCTGCCACAACATGCCCGCAAAGCCGTAAATGGCGTTGGTGGGGCGTCCGTCGGTAGTCGAGAGCGGGCGCGTGGCGTAGAAGGCGCGGTATAGCAGGCTGTGCCCGTCGATGAGCACCAGTTTGGGCGCGTGGTGCGGCTGTTCGGTCATACTATCCTTTCCATTCGAAACATCTCTACGAGATATCGTAACCCCTTTGTGAGGGGTTGTCAAGTTATTCGGGGATGTTAGGAGAATTCGGTCAGTGGAACAGCTGGAGACGTATTGACACCACTCCCGCACGGTTCCTGCTACGCTGTTATGCTAAACCGCAGGCGAAGCATCTCGTTTGCCCTGTCCTGCTGAGCGTCAGCGAAG
>JANWXG010000360.1 GCA_025057335.1 bacterium
CATCCGCCTCTAGCAGCTCCGCGTAACCACCGCTCATCTGTGCTCCGCGTCCATAGCGCCCCACGATGCCCACGTCACTCGGCGCGGCGGCGAACAGCGTGCTGGAGGGAACGACAGTCAGCAGGTGGCGATTAGAGCCTCTGCCGCGCACCTGCACCTGTAGCCAGCCTGATGTCGCGCCTGGAGGCACACGCACCACAATGCGCGAATCGCTCCACTCCAGTACCTGCAGCACTGGCTGTGGACGAGGAACAGGGCGGGGGGAGGATGTGAACCTCACCCCTGTCCCCTCTCCTGCGAGGAGAGGGGGTGGTCAAACCTCACCCCCATCCCCTCTCCTGCAAGGAGAGGGGCGCTGTGCTCCAAACTCCCCCTTCCTTCGTAGGGAAGGGGGATGGGGGGATAGGTCTCCACCCCTTTCCCACGAGGCGCAGGTTTCCCCAGCGCCACGAGCTGCCTCCCCTGCAATAGCACTCTCCCCGCACGCGCGTCCCAACCGAAGCCCTTTCCGAAAATAGTCACGACGCCACCAGTGGCGGGGAGGCGGTGCGGGCTGACCCAGTGGATGCGCGGCGTCGTAGGATACCATGGCTCCAGCTGAGGCAGCAGGTTCAGCGCCCGCCATGCGTCTACCCTACCGTAGTTGGTAAAGGCTCCTACCACCGGATCCTGGAGCGGTAGCGAGGAGTACTCTAGCGCGGTGCGGATGCGCTCGATGGGAGCGTTCGGCTGTAGAGAC
>JANWXG010000361.1 GCA_025057335.1 bacterium
ATCAGAGCCTCTGCATCGCCTACTCCCACGATACGCCCCTCGTCGTCCACGCCGAAGAGGAGTTCTCCCCCGTCCGTGTTGGCAAAGGCGACCAGCTCGGCTGCCAGCTCGTCGGGGTGAATGGGGGCAGCTTTGAACTCTGTATGTATGTTTTCGCCGGTCTCGATGCGACGGCGCAACGACTCGGCATCCATTCGCGACCCTCCTTGAGGCGGGCGTCTGCAAAGACCTTTCGCCTTGCTCAGGGGGACATCCCTTGCTCTGCTGAGCCGCAGGCGAAGCATCTCATTCATCGTCATGCTGGGCGTGAGTACCCTCCCTGTCATGCTGAGCGGAAGCGAAGTATCTCGGAGCAGTGCTGACAGTAGATTCTTCGCTTCGCTCAGAATGACAAGGAATGCAGGGTAAGCGCACCCAAACGCGCACTACAAGCCCTTCGCTCGTAGTGCAGGCTTCAGCCTGCAAAAGCGCACGAGTAGCGAGCCGCGACAAGGGGAGACTTCCGCTCAGGTATTATTCCCCTTGTTGTCCCCCGCAGGCAGGGTAGGGTCATCCTCCCCATTCACGGGGAGGTAAGGAGGGGAGCAGCTCGCCTGTATGAAGGCGCACTGAAGTGCGCTACTACGAACGGAAGTCAGTGCCTGCCTCTTGTCCTGCTGAGCCGCAGGCGAAACATCTCGTTCACCGTCATGCAAGGCGTGAACGAAGTATCTCGAAAGACCTTCCGCTACGCTCAAG
>JANWXG010000362.1 GCA_025057335.1 bacterium
AACAGCACAGGATGCATGGTCTCCTCTCCACGTTGACTTCCTGGAAGGTTTCGCTTTAGATTATACCTTTCTGGTAATCGGCACGAAGGGTGTTTGAAAGAAGCGACGCGATAGACTGACGCGCCCACTAGAACACTCTCTGCAGGCAGTAACGCTTTGCCAAACGTGAGCGTTCGCCCTGGAGGGACGCGCTCCGTCGCGTCCACTGAAGCCCGACGGCTCCGCGAGCCCCCACCCTCCAATGTGACAACCTGGAGGGCGAACTTCCTAGTGAGCCGACGCATAAGGCGCCAGACGGCTCGGCGGGAGCCTCGCCCTCCAGGCAGATGGAGAGCATGCCTCGTCGTATGCCTGGGATGCGACAGAGCGCATCCCTCCAAGCAATCTCTGTAGGGCGCGTTTCGTTGCGACCACTGAAGTCCGACAGCTTGGCACGTATGCGCACGTAGAGCGGAGAATGCACTGTCCCCGCGCGAGCGGGGAGACAACGAGGAGTAAAAGGGCTTAGTAGCAGCCTCGTCCTCACCAGCATGTGCACGGGAGAGGAAACCAGCCCATCCCCGCGAAAACTGGATATACAGGTCTCGAGTGCATACCAGGGAGGTGCCAACATGCTCCTTGCAAGAATGATGTTGCTCTCCTCCGCGATGCTGGCGGCGATAGTGTGGATGGTGACGGCAGCCATGCAGCCTGAAGCGACCTCGCCCCCCGCCAGTGACGCGCAACAGGAACAA
>JANWXG010000363.1 GCA_025057335.1 bacterium
AGCCTACCTATGAGGGATTGAAACTCACAGGGGTCAATACACCCTGACGAGCAACACCTCATTACGAGCCTACCTATGAGGGATTGAAACTCGCGAACCCAGCGCACTTCGCATCTCTCGGTCTCGATTACGAGCCTACCTATGAGGGATTGAAACTGTCGCCGACATCGTCTGCTGAGTTACAGTGCCGTCATTACGAGCCTACCTATGAGGGATTGAAACCAGTCGCAACTAGTCCCCTCTCCCGCCTGCGTGGAGATTACGAGCCTACCTATGAGGGATTGAAACGCCCACGCTGCCTGAGGGCGTCCAGGATGCGCCGCTCCATTACGAGCCTACCTATGAGGGATTGAAACTCCTTGTCCCGGATGGCCGACTGCGGCCCGGTGTCCATTACGAGCCTACCTATGAGGGATTGAAACTGGAAGGCACACGCTCAACAGTGGCTTTCTGCGCCTGATTACGAGCCTACCTATGAGGGATTGAAACTCTGGAGCGACATAGTACACCCAATGACCTGCCGCTAATTACGAGCCTACCTATGAGGGATTGAAACCAATGTAGAGCGCTGTGGTTGGCGAGAACAGTCGCCGCATTACGAGCCTACCTATGAGGGATTGAAACGGCTTCACCGAGCGACGCTGCTACCGCCCGGCGCACATTACGAGCCTACCTATGAGGGATTGAAACGCATGCATGGTGTCGACGAAGACGTTGTCTTCCCCTAT
>JANWXG010000364.1 GCA_025057335.1 bacterium
GTTAGCAGGTGGAGCCCGCTTGCCTTGCTGAGACGCTGCAGCAGCTGGGGGTCTCGCCCGAGGTAGGCGGGAGTGCACTCCACCAGCGTACGGCAACCCGCCTTCCGCAACCGTTGCAGGTAGGGCAGCACTACACGGTACACCTCCTCCGGGTCGTAGCGCGAGCGGCTCACCCTGTCCGCGCCGATGAAGTCCACCAGTACATGCTCGTGGGGCAAGATGACGCCCAGCCGGTCAGCGCGCACGCGACCCGTGACGGTGAAGACCTCCCTCACTTTGCTCATCGCTCTCCCCCTTTCCAGTCGATGCCTGGCACAACAGGGTCTTTGCACCATCGTCCCGTCGCGAGTCCTTTGGAGGGTCACGCTCCGTCGTGACCATGATGGCGGAGGCGACGGAACTCCTTCCTCCAAAAGGTAATCTTGCGGATGCGACGGAGCGCATCCCTCCAAATGTTGAGTGCATGGACGCGATGGAGGGCATCCCTCCAAGATAAACGTCTGTAAGGAGATGGAGGGACACGCTAAACGATGCGCCTGTGCGTATTCAGTCAGGTTTTGGGATTTGAAGGGATTGCTTCGCGATGAACTCTCCCGTCTGTAGTTCGCATTTCCGTGTGTCCCCTGCAGGCTAAAGCCTGCACTACAAACGCACCTGTTTGTCGTAGCACCCTTCAGTGCGCTCTTCTTCCTGCTACATTCTGGCAGGAGGCTCTCTTTGC
>JANWXG010000365.1 GCA_025057335.1 bacterium
CTCTTCTCGCGCCTTAGCGAGACGAAGCTGATGACCAGTCTGGTGACCGTAGAGGGGCACCGAGCGCGCATCTATCCGCTGGTCGTCCGCTCGACCGAAGAGGTTACGCCAGAACTGCAACCCCGCTCGCGGGAGCCGTTGCCCCCTCCGACAGCAACGCCCTCCGCAAGCACCTCCCTGACTTGCCCCGTCTGCGGCTACACGATGAAGCCTCTGCACGGTTGTAAGCTGGTATGCCCCGCCTGCGGATACCTCAGCTCCTGTAGCATGGACTAGTGCCTCGTTCGGATGTGATTTCACTGCCCATTTGGCTCACCGAGAGGTTCGCCTTCCAGACGGCATCAGGTGGAGGGCGATGCTCCCGCCGAGCCGTCAGGGTGTCATGCTGAGCGTTAGCAAAGCCTCTCCAGTGGGCAAGGGACGAGATTCGTCGCTGCGCTCAGAATCATAGGGTGCTGGAGAGCAAGGTTCCGTCCGGGCTGTCTGCCCCGTCATGCTGAGAGTGGACGAAGGGGTTCAGCCTCTTTGCCTGCTCAGAATGGTACAGGGACTTGCGCAGCCAGTGCGCCGTCCGAGCAGCGATAATCTTTTCTTAACACGAGCGGTCTTAAAGCGGGATACTGTGTCTTGAACAGCTAGAGAATACCCCAGTATAATCGAGCAGAAACCATACCGAGGCAAGGAGGTATCTCCGATGAGGCGCAACGGCTTCACGCTCA
>JANWXG010000366.1 GCA_025057335.1 bacterium
AGATGTGGGAAAAGTTTCGCGCCGAAGGGAGGATTCATGTATCCAGCACGGGCAAGGAGTATCTCAAGTACTACCTTGACGAGGCACAGGCAACCATCGGCAGCGTGTGGGACGATATTCTGGGCTTCGGCACGCGCACGGCAGCAAAGGAGTTGCTCGGCTATCCGACTCAGAAACCCCTCGCCCTGCTGGAGCGCATCATCCAAGCCTCCAGCAACGAGGGCGAGGTGGTGCTGGATCCCTTCTGCGGATGCGGTACCGCCATCGTCGCCGCCGAGAAACTGCGTAGGCAGTGGATTGGTATAGACATCACCCACCTCGCCATCGCCCTCATCAAGTACCGCCTGAGCGATATGTTCGGACTGCAAGAGCGCAAAGACTATCAGGTCATCGGCGAACCCACCACCGAAGCCGAGGCACGCGCCCTCGCCCAGCAAGACCGCGACGAGTTCCAGAAATGGGCGATTGGGCTGATCCCGCGCGCCCGCCCGTTTCAGGAAAAGAAAGGCGCAGACACGGGCATAGACGGCATCCTGCGTTTCCAGGACGACCCGAAGCAGGTCAAGCTTGCCGTGATACAGGTCAAATCGGGCAAGGTGAGCGTGGATCAGGTGCGCGACTTTGCGTATGTGATGGAGCGGGAGAAGGCGACTTTGGGGCTGTTCCTCACGCTGGAGCCGCCGACCTCTAAGATGATAGAGGAAGCGGGCAAGTTGGGT
>JANWXG010000367.1:0-353 GCA_025057335.1 bacterium
GGTCGAACTCCTTCACCAGCCGATACACAATCGGCTCCTTCACCCGCTCCAGCGGAAAGTTGAGCTGCACGCGGATGGTCTCTACCGCTTCTTGCTGCTCTACAGGCATGATGTACCGCCCTCCTTCCTCTGGTTAAGACGCAACAGGCACCCCTGCCGTTGCTATGATCGAAACTCCTCAGGACACGCTTGGGGAGGTTTGCGCCAGCTCCGCCCCTTTGTTACCCGTAGCGCCGCGAAGGGGCTTGCTCTGCCTTGTCATTCTGAGCGGAGCGAAGAATCTGGTTGTGCTCTCGCTGAGATGCTTCGCTCACGCTTAGCATGACAACGAAACGAGGTTCCTCGCTTGCGCT
>JANWXG010000367.1:375-716 GCA_025057335.1 bacterium
CAAGCAAACCTACTGGCTCGGCAGGAGCCTCGCCCTCCAGACGCTCGGACTGGAGGGCGAACCTCCCGGTGAGCCGACAAAACCCCTCCTGCTCCCCGCATGCAGGAAGCAGCACAGGCGCGCCATGCTGGTAGTTGCGCACGTCAGTGCGCATCCTGTCATTCTGAAGTCTACTCCATTTGTCAAGGGGAAGCACTCACGTGCTTCACTACAAGCCGTGCCAGAGCACTCCGCGTTGGTAGTCGCGCACGTCAGTGCGCATCCTGTCATTCTGAGCGCAGCGAAGAATCTCCCAGATGCTTCGCCTTCGGCTCAACATCACAGCAAATCGCCTCCCCTTT
>JANWXG010000368.1 GCA_025057335.1 bacterium
TGGTGCCTGTAGGCGCAAGTACTGTCACCTGCGCGTTCCGATAGCCGTGCTGCTCGCCCAGTTGCAGTGTCTCCTGCCAAATGGCGCGCGTGGCGTCCATCAGCGCAGGGGGCGCATACTCCGCCCGAATGCCGTTCAGCGCGTCGGCGTGCATGCGCATCACTTCCAGCATCGGTTCGCGGTTCAGCTCGAAGGCGGGGAAGGGGTTGCCGCAGTCCCGCGCGATAATCGCCGACTGCCGATAGGCTTCGCCGTGCATTATCGCAGTGATTACCGCTGCATAAGCTCGACCCGCATCGCTGTCGTAGGGCAGCCCCAGCGACATAAGCAGCGCGCCCAAGTTCGCATAGCCCAGCCCCAGCGGACGGAAGTTGTGGCTGTTGTCGGCGATTTTCTCGGTTGGGTACGCCGAGTTGTCCACGATAATCTCCTGCGCTGTGATAAAAACGCGCACCGCCGCGCGGAAGGCTTCCGCGTCGAAGTCGCCGTTCGGCAGGCGGAACTTCATCAGGTTCAGACTGGCAAGGTTGCATGAGGTATCGTTCAGGAATACGAACTCCGAACAGTTCGCCACAACCAGTCCGTTGACGACATAGGTATTATGCCGCGGTTCCGTGAGGTTGAAAGTTAGTTCATAGCCGACGAACTCGCGTTCTACGAGCTGCGCGTCCAGATGGATATTGTAGAACTCGTGCTCGCGCACCCAGCGT
>JANWXG010000369.1 GCA_025057335.1 bacterium
CCCGAGCTGGACGGCATCGAGGCGGCGCGCGCCATCGTGCAGGAGCGTCCCTGTGCCATCGTGTTCCTGACCGCCTACAGCGAGCAGGATCTGGTGGAAGCGGCGGGCGAAGCAGGGGCGTTCGGCTACCTCGTCAAGCCGTTCCGCAAGGAGGACCTCGGTCCCGCCATCGAGATTGCGATGCTCCGCTTCCGTGAGTTGCAGGCACGCCATCGCGAGGTCGAGGAGCTCAAAGAGGCGCTGGAGACCCGCAAGCTCATCGAGCGCGCCAAGGGCATCCTGATGCAACGTCTCGGACTGACTGAAGAGGAGGCGTTCAAGCGCATCCACTTCCAGGCACGCAACCAGAACAAGAAGATGCGCGAAATCGCCGAGAGCATCATCACGGCGGCAGACCTCATCTAACCCCCTATCGGTGGCGGAGCATCTGCTTGAGCTCCGCCACGTTTCCCGCGTGCGCCAGCGCCTCCTCGTACGTGATGAGCTGGGCGGCGTATAGCCGTTCCAGCGCTTGGTTGAGTGTGTTCATGCCATAATGCTCCCCCTCGCGCATGGCAGGGTACAGGTCGTCCACTTTGCCGTCCTCAATCAGCTTGCGCACTGTCGGCGAGCCGACAAGAATCTCCACTGCTGGTAGTCTACCTTTGCCATCCGCGCGCAGCACAAGGCGTTGTGCGACGGCGCAGATGAGCGTGTTCGCCAGCTGT
>JANWXG010000036.1 GCA_025057335.1 bacterium
GCCGAGCTGCAACGCCGGTCTCGAATCCCCCTGCTCATCGCCATCGACCAGGAGGGCGGCATGGTCAATCGCCTGCGTGCGCCGTTCCACGAGTTCCCTGGCAACATGGCGCTGGGCGCCACGCGCCGCATCGATTACGCCTATCGGCAGGCACAGGCGCAGGCACGGGAGCTACTGGCGCTGGGAGTGAGCTGGAACTTCGCGCCCGTCATGGACGTGAACAACAACCCCGACAACCCCATCATCGGCGTGCGCTCCTACGGCTCCGACCCGCAGCTGGTAGCCGAGATGGGCACTGCAGCGATACGCGGCTATCAGGAGACGGGCTTGCTCGCCTGCGCCAAGCACTTCCCCGGACATGGCGATACGGCGGTAGACTCGCACCTTGCCCTGCCCGTTATTCCTGGTGACCGCCAGCGGCTCGAATCGGTTGAGCTGGTGCCGTTCCGCGCCGCCATCGCTGCAGGTGTCGGCTCCATCATGACCACGCATATTCTTTTCCCCGCGTTAGACCCCCAGCGTCCCGCTACCCTCTCGCGCCCTATCCTCACAGGGTTGCTGCGCGAGGATCTCGGCTACGACGGCCTGATTATCACGGACTGCCTGGAGATGAAAGCCATCGCTGACACAGTGGGCACGGTGCGCGGCGCGGTCGAGGCGTTGAAGGCGGGAGCGGATATGGTGCTCATCGCGCACACGCTGGAGGTGCAGCGTGCGGCAGCGCAGGCGATTCGCGAGGCGGTAGAGCGGGGCGAGCTGCCTGAGGAGCGTTTGAACGAGGCGGTCGCGCGCGTGCTGGCGGTCAAAAGTCGGTTTTTGTCTGCCCTGCCCCCTGCCGAGGGGGAACCGTGGCTGGACCCTGCACACGACGCGCTGGAACAGGAGATCGCTCGCGCTAGCATTACCGTCGTGAAATCCGCCCCAAACGAGGGATACCGTCTGCGGCGAGGGGAGCGTCTCGTGCTCATTTCCGCGCACCACAGCCTGCAGAGACTAGCAGAGGAGATGCGTCGCTACCAGCCTGAGGTAAGAGTTGTGACACTGGAACCCGCCCTGCCTGAGGAGCAGATGCACGATGCTCTCGACGAGGCAACACGAGCAGACCGTTGCCTGGTGGCGACTGCGCCGCCCGAACCCTGGAGCGAGACGCCGATAGACCAGACGAAACAGGCAGAGCTGGTGCGGGCGTTACATCAGCGGTTAGGAGACCGCCTGGTTGTGGTGGCGCTGCGCGAGCCGTATGACCTGCGTGGCTTTCCTGAGGTGAGCAACTACCTATGCACCTACGGCTACCGCCCCTGCTCGTTGCAAGCGCTTGCAGAGGTGCTGTCCGGGCGATTGTCCCCTACTGGACGTATGCCCTAGTAGGCGGAGGTTTCCTCGCCCTGTCTTCCTCACTCCCAGTGTCAGCGTTTTCTCAGGCAAGCGACAGCGCGAGCCGCTTTTTGCACTCTTCTAGTATCTCCACGGTGCGGGTTGCCCCGACGCGCGTGACCCCGATAGCGCGCACCTCGAGCAGGGCATCTAGAGTACGGATGCCCCCAGCCGCTTTGACCTGCACATGAGGCGGGCAATGCTGACGCATCAGCCTTAGGTCTTCTATTGTCGCTCCTCCGGGGGCGAAGCCTGTGGAGGTCTTTACGAAGTCTGCTCCCACCTCTGCACAGATTTCACACAAGCGAATTTTGTGCTCCTCCTGCAGGTAGTAGTTCTCGAAGATGACCTTCACGATGCCGCCACGCTCGTGAGTGACTTCGACGACAGCGCGGATGTCATCGCGCACATACGCCCAGTCCCCGCTGAGCACCTTGCCGATGTTGACCACCATGTCGAGCTCGATCCCGCCGTCGTCCAGCGCTTGCCTTGCCTCAGCAACTTTGATGGCGGTGGTGTGCCCCCCATGTGGGAAGCCAATGGTGGTACTGGGGAGGACGTCACTGCCCTCCAGCAGCTGGACACAGCGCTTCAGGTAATACGGCTTGATGCACACGCTGGCGACATCGTATTCTCGAGCGATTCGGCAGCCCTGCTCTAACTCCTCATCGGTCAGCACGGGGTTGAGCAAAGAATGGTCAATCATCTTGGCGATGTCGCGATAGGTGTAATCCATTTTCAGTGTCCTCCCGGCATAAACTGCCTCAGGTAACGGGCGGACTGACGCAACGCCTGCTTGCGCATCTCTAGGCTTTTCTCGTAAGCGCGGTCTTCTACCTCGATACACACCGCTCCGTCGTAGCCGACGTCGCTTAATACAGAGAAGAACTTGCCCCAATCTACCTCGCCCAGCCCGGGCAGCTTGGGCGTGTGGTACTCCAGCGGTGTGGCGAGGATGCCTACTTCGTCTAGGCGATGCTTGTCCACGCGGGCATCTTTCGCGTGCACATGGAACAGCTTGTGGCGGAACTCCCGCAGTGGCTTCAGATAGTCCATCTGCTGCCACACGAAGTGCGAGGGGTCGAAGTTGAGCCCAAAGTGGTCGCTGGGGATTTCTTCAAACATCCTACGCCAGATAGCCGGGGAGATAGCCAGGTTTTTGCCGCCAGGCCACTCGTCACGGGTGAACAGCATCGGGCAGTTTTCGATACCGATGCGCACGCCCCGTTCCTCGGCGTAGGCAATCAGCGGTTTCCACACCTCGAGGAAGCGCGCCCAGTTCTCCTCGATGGAGCGCGTCCAATCACGCCCTACAAACGTGTTGACCAACCCCACGCCCAATTCGGCAGAGGCATCGATCACCTTCTTCAGATGCTGTAGACAAGCGGTTGCCTCTTCGGGATTGGGCGAGAGCACGTTGGGATAGTAGCCCAGTCCGCTAATAGCGACCCCTGTCTGCTCGCTTAGCCGACGAATCTGCTCTGCTGCAGTTGCATCCAGGTTTGCCACGTCGATATGGGTGACCCCAGCATAGCGCCGTTCCGCCTTGCCGACGGGCCAGCACATTAGCTCCACGCAATCAAAGCCCTCCTCTGCTGCAAACTGCATCACCTCCTGCAGAGACAAGTCGGGCAAGATCGCGCTCACAAAGCCCAGTTTCACGTGCACACCTCCTCTCCCCAGTCTACTCCTTGGTTCTGTGCAGTGCACGGGGTTCCCTGCTGTGCAGCGCCCCTCGCGCTTAGCGATAGTGTACGGTATACTGTTAGGCGATGGGATTGCCCGAGCTTTTTTTGCAGCGACTGTCGCATCTCCTCCCCCCGGAGCGATACGACGAGTGTGTGCGCGCCTTCCATGAGCCGCCAGCAGTGGGCGCACGAGTGAACACGCTGTTGGCGGAACGGGAGGCGGTGTTCTGCGGCTTACGCGAGACGGGATTCTCGTTGCATCCTGTGCCCTGGTATACCGATGCCTTTTGGCTGCCCCCTGAGCAGCGCGAGGCGTTACTCGCGTCAGAGTGGGTACAGCGTGCGCTGGTGTACGTGCAAAACCTCTCCAGCATGATTCCCCCCTTGGTGCTAGCGCCACAGGCGGGCGAGCAGGTGTTGGACCTGTGTGCAGCGCCTGGCGGTAAGACGCTGTTACTTGCAGCGCTGATGCAAGGCTCAGGGGAGATCGTTGCTGTAGAGGCGGTACGCGCTCGCTTTTTCAAGCTGCGTGAGAACCTGCTGCGACACGGCGCAGGCTGGGTACAGACGGTGCAGGCGGAGGGAGAATGGGTCTGGAAACGCTGGGGCGGGCGATTTGACGCCGTGTTGTTGGACGCCCCTTGCTCTAGCGAGGGGCGGTTCCGCGCCGACGACCCCGCTACCTTTCGCTACTGGAGCCTCAAGAAGATTGCTGACATGACGCGCAAGCAGAAGTCGCTTCTTTACTCCGCCGTCCGATGCCTGAAGCCAGGCGGACGGTTGGTGTACTGCACCTGCACCTTCGCTCCGGAAGAAAACGAGGGAGTCATAGCGCATGCGCTGAAGAAGTTTGGAGAGGCGATAGAGGTGTTGCCGCTTCCGTTGGAGGTCGACGAGGGGATAGTTCCCGCGCTGAGCGAGTGGGAAGGGCGCCCTTTCCCTGAAGCTGTATGCCATGCGCGGCGGATACTGCCCTCGCCTCAGCGGGAAGGGTTCTTCCTGTGTTTGATACGGAAGAGGGAGTAGATGCGAAGCGCACCGAAGTACACACTACGAGCAGAAAGCTGGTAGCAAGGCGCGTCAGCGCTTTCGCAAAGCGTGGAGGGCGAGGCTCCTGCCGAGCCGTCGCCCTGTCATACTGAGCGCAAGCGAAGCATCCCTGCCCATCGCTCAGCGAGACCCTTCGCTCCGCTCAGGGTGACAAGAGGCTGCAGGGCGAGGCTCCCGCCGAGCCGTCGGGGTGTCATGTAGAACTGAAGGCGAAGAGGAGCGCTGTCCCTGTCATGCTGAGCAGGAGCGAAGCATCCCTGCCTATCGCTGAGCGAGACCCTTCGCTCCGCTCAGGGCGACAAGAGGCTGCAGGGCGAGGCTCCTGCCGAGCCGTCGCCTTGTCATGCTGAGCAGGGGCGAGGCGTCTCTGCATACCTTCAGACCAAGATTCTTCGCTCAGAATGACGAGAAAGCGCCCAAACGACAGGCGGACAGTAGGGCGATGCCTCAGCCGAGCCATTTATCGGCAAACCTCGCCCCCTCCTGCGTGTGGGGAAACGGTCAGGACGCACTGGAGGTAGCCAATGACACCACGCGAAGTGATACAGCGCAACTTGGAACGCAACCACCCGCCGCGAATCGGTATGGACTTCGACGGCGGGAGGATGAACGACTTCTGCTTCGCCAGCATCGCGCCCTCGTCGCGGTGGCAGCAGCAACGCTGGATAGAAGGGGATGTAGAGTATTTTACTGATGAGTGGGGTAACGTCTGGTACCGCTCGGTGTATGGCGGTCAGCGGGGCGAGGTGTTCCAGCCCGCGCTGGACGACTGGGCGAAGCTGCAGGATTACGAGCTGCCCGATATGGATAACCCCCAGCGCTACGAGAGCGTGCGCCAGCTGTTCGCTGTGGAGCAGGAACGCTATCGTGTAGGCTATCTGCCCGGCTTCCCCTTTGCGATTTGTCGCTACCTCCGCAAGATGGAGAACTATTTCGCCGACCTAGTGTTAGAACGCGAGCACGTCGACACGCTGCACGAGCGCGTCACTGCGTTGTTGGAGCGGATGATTATGCTATATGCGCAGGCTGGTGCCGACGCGGTCATGTTCGCAGAGGACTGGGGAGTGCAAGACCGCCTGCTCATTCACCCCTCGATGTGGCGCGAGATTTTCAAGCCCCTGTTCGCGCGGCTGTGTCGCGTTGCGCAGCAACAGGGCGTGAAGGTGATTATGCACTCCTGCGGATACGTATGGGATATACTGGATGACCTAGCGGAGGTCGGTATCTGCTGTATGCAGTTTGACCAGCCCGGGCTCCACGGTCTGGAGCGGCTCGCGGCGAAGCTACGCGAATTGAGAATGTGCCTGTACTCGCCCGTAGATATCCAGCGCGTGCTACCAACGGGAGACCGCGAGCGTATCGAGAAAGAGGCGCATCGGATGGTGGAGCTGTTTCACGGCGGTTTCATCGCCAAGAACTACCCTGATTTGCGGGGTATCGGTGTGCAGCCTGAGTGGGACGAGTGGGCATATCAGGTGTTTCTGAGCTATGCGCGGGAAAGGAGCGTGGAGTGACTACCTGCCAGTAGCGTGGCGAGCGATTCTGGACCACCGGTTGCGCTCCCTACTGACGATGCTGGGAGTGATTATCGGTGTGGCGTCGGCGTTGCTGCTTATCTCCATCGTGCAAGGTGTGAAAGCAGAGGTGACGCAGCAGATCGAGCAGTTCGGAGCGAACCTGCTGTTTGTGGTGCCTGGGCGAGTGGACGCTACGCAACCGTTCAATCCGATGAGCATCCTGGGGATTAGCACGCTCACGCGCGAAGATGTGCGGGCGGTAGAGCGCGTGTCTGGAGTCAAGCGGGCGTTACCAATCATGTTCATTGCGGGAGGCGCACGCAACGGCGACCGTTGGGCAGCGACTGCTATTGTGTTGGCGACCGAACCCGCGTGGCAGTACATCCGCAACACTCCGCTAGCGGAAGGTAGGTTCTTCACCCCGCAGGAGGCAGGAGAGCGCGTGTGTGTGCTGGCGCACGGCGTCAAACGGGAGCTGTTCGGCGAGGCAACCGCCCTAGGCAAGCAAGTGGTGATTAACCGGGTGCCGTTCCGTGTTGTAGGAGTGCTGCAGCCCGATGATTCCAGCAGCTCCTTCGGCAACATGGGATGGGACTACCTCATTTACCTGCCGCTAGATGCCGCACAGCGCGCGATGCGCTCCGACCAGATACACCGCATCGTGGTGCAGGCAGTACCCGGCGTGGAGCCCGACAGCCTAATAGAGAAAGTGAGAGAAGCAGTACGTCAAAGCCATTTGGGCAACGAGGATTTCACCATCCTCACCCAGAAAGACCTGCTTCGGCTCATCTACAGCGTGTTGAACCTGTTGCAGATTGCGCTCGCCGGAATCAGCAGTATCTCGTTGTTGGTCGGCGGTGTAGGCATCATGAACATCATGCTGGTCTCGGTAACCGAGCGTACGCGCGAAATCGGTATTCGGAAGGCGACAGGCGCACGCCAGCGCGACATCTTCTGGCAGTTTCTGACGGAGGCGGTGATCCTGTCCTTAACTGGAGGAGTGCTGGGCATCCTGCTAGCGGTTGCTGCGGCAGAAATCTTTCGGCATACCACCGTGTTGCAACCTCAGGTCACGCTCGGTGCGGTAGCGTTAGCCTTCGGTGTGAGTGTGCTGGTGGGCATCGCGTTTGGAGTCGCTCCCGCTATCCGCGCAGCACGCAAGGAGCCTATCGAGGCGTTGCGCTATGAGTGAAGACATTCAATAAGGAAGCAAGAAGATGCGTCGTATCCGCAAAGCACTGATCACCGCGGCGGGGCGAGGAACTCGCCAATTCCCCGCCACACGCACTTTGCAAAAGGAGATGCTCCCCGTCGTCGACCGCGATGGAATAACCAAACCGGCTTTACAGTTGTTGGTAGAAGAGGCGGTAGAGTCGGGCGTCGAACAGGTAGGCATCGTGGTCAATCCCGAATCGGAAGCGGTCATCCGCGCTTACTTCGGCGCGCTGACACCAGAGGAGGCGCGCTGGGAGAACGACAAACACTGGCTCTACCAACAAGCGGAGTATCTGCAGCATCTGGGCGAGCGAGTGGTAACCATCGTGCAGCAAGAGCCGCTGGGTCTGGGGCATGCGGTGTACCTCGCCCGCGAGTTCGTGGGCGAGGAACCGTTCGTGATGTATTTGGGCGACCACGTGTTGCTTTCCCATACGGAGAAGCGGTGTACCGAGCAGGTGCTAGAGATATACGCCCGCACGGGCGGCACCCTCTCCGCCGTGCGCCGCACGCCGGAAGAGCGCGTCCCCCTATATGGCACGCTATCTGGAGAGCCGCTTGCCGAGATGCCGCACGTCTTGCAGGTGACCGCGATGCGCGAAAAGCCCACCATCGAGGAGGCGCGCGCCCACCTGCGCGTGCCTACCCTGCCCGAGGGAACCTACTACTGCTTCTTCGGCATTAACCTCTTCCCACCCCAACTGTTCGAGTGTCTGGAACGCATGATAGCGGAAGGGCGCCGAATGCGAGGAGAGTTCCAGCTGACTACTGCTCAGCAGATGCTGATGGAGCAGGGCAACTACTACGCCTGCGAGGTGATGGGCGAGGCGCTGGACATCGGCATCCCACAGGGCTATTTGGAGGCGCAAGTAGCGCTGGGACTAGCGGGAACTTATGGGGGTGACCTGCGACAATGGGTGCGTGGACGCGGGGGACGTAGCGGATGAAGCCCAAAGTGTTGGTGTCTTGGTCTACGGGCAAAGATAGCGCGTGGTGCCTGCATCTGTTGCGCCAGAGCGGCGCATGGGAGGTTGTCGGTCTTGTCACGACGGTCAATGTGGTGTTCGGCAGGGTGTCTATGCACGGCGTGCGGGAGGAGCTGCTGGAGCGACAGGCGCAGGTGGCGGGGCTGTCTTTATGGAAGGTGCCCCTTCCCTACCCTTGTCCGAACGAGGCATATGAGTCCGCCATGCGCGAGCTGATAGCGCGAGCGAAGCAGGCGGGTGTGAGCCATTTCGCCTTTGGAGACCTGTTTCTGCAAGACATTCGCGACTACCGGGAACGCCAGCTGGCGGGCACGGGCATCGCGCCGCTGTTTCCGCTATGGGGTGTGGATACGCGCCAGCTGGTCGGGGAGATGATTGCCTCTGGTGTACAAGCTGTGGTGAGCTGCGTGGACTCTCGCCAGATACCCGCTGCTCTCGTTGGACATGCTCTCGACGAGACGTTCTTACAAGCGCTGCCCCCTACCGCCGACCCCTGCGGTGAGAACGGTGAATACCACACCTTTTGCACAGCGGGACCGATGTTCTCCTCTCCCCTGCGTGTGCAGCGAGGAGAGGTAGTGGAACGGGATGGGTTCGTGTACATCGACCTCTTCTGAACAAGGGGAGCAGGGACAGAAGCCCAACCTCCTGACCTACAGTTCGTGTGTAACGGCAGGGCGCTGTATCTCGTCCTTGACGATGCGTCCGTCCTCTAGGACAACCACTCGGTCCGCCTCCTGCGCCAAGCGCTCATCGTGTGTCACGACCACAAAGGCGGTTCCCGTCTCGCGGTTCATGAAGCGCATCATCTCGAACACGGCGAATCCGTTCTTGCTGTCCAGGTTACCTGTCGGTTCATCTGCCAGCACTAGTTCGGGGTTGTTCGCGAGCGCGCGCACAATGGCTACCCGTTGCTGCTGCCCGCCCGACAGTTGGTTTGGGCGATAGTTCAGGCGGTCGCCCAAGCCAACGCGCACAAGCAGCTCCTTAACGCGGTTGCGGTTCTGCTCCACCATGCGCGCTCCCACAATCTTGCAGGGCAACAGGGCGTTCTCCATCACGGTGAATTCGGGTAACAGGTAGTGGAACTGAAACACAAACCCCATGTAGCGACTGCGCAGGGCGGCGCGCTCCTCTTCCGAAAGGTCGGCGGCGTTTCTGCCCGCTAGCCATACCTGCCCTGACGTCGGTGTGTCCAGCAAGCCGATGATGTTGAGCAAAGTGGTCTTGCCCGATCCCGATGCGCCCAGCACTACTAAGAACTCGCCGCGACGCACTTGTAGGTTGATGTCTAGCAGAGCAGGAGTAGGCACCGCGCCTTCGTATACCTTGTCTACGTGGCGTAGCTCACACACCACGTCGCCGTTGCGCTCCAGCATGGCTATCCTCCCCGAATCACCTCTATCGCATTCACTCGTGCAGCGCGCCAGGCAGGATACCACGACGCCGCTAGCCCCACCAGCACAGCAATGACAATGGCGCGTATTACCAGGTCGGGCGTGAGGTCGAAGGGAAACACCTCCGCCGTACGCCCTGTTTCGCTCACCTGCACGCGAATGCTATACAGCGCGAGGCTCAGCGCCACTCCCTGTATCGCCCCCGCGATGGCTCCGAAGAAGGCGAGCAGCGTGCCCTCGATGGCGAAAATCTGCAGTATCTGGCGGTTGGTGGCGCCGATGGCTTTGAGGATGCCGATTTCGCGCAGGCGCGTTACCACTGAGGTAATCATGATGCTAGCGATGCCGAAGCCCGCCGCGATAGTGGTGAACACCAGGATGAGGTTTGAGGACTGTGACTGCGCCCGCAAGCCACTTAAGAGCTGCTGGTTGTCTTCCATCCACGAGCGCGTCTCGTAGGGAACCTGCAGGGCAATCTGCTGCGCGAGGTCTTTCGCCTCGAAGATGCGCTGCAGTTTCAAGCCGATGGTGGTGACGGCGTTGCCCACGCCGAACAGGCTTTGCGCGTCGCGCAAGGGGATGAACACGGTGGCGCTGTCCACAGCGCTGAAGCCCGTGTCGAAGATGCCTGCGACCGTGTAGTTGCCGACGTTGCCCTCGGCGCTGACCACGCGAATCTTGTCGCCCAGCTTCAACGCGAACTCGTCCGCCAGCTTGAAGCCCACCACCGCCTCGCCGCCATTGAGCCCGAAGAAGCGTCCCTGCACTAGCTTGGACTGGATGTCGACCACACCGTTGTGCTTCTCAGGAAACACTCCGACAACGGTGACCGCTTTGCGCTTCTCGTTGCGGTTGACGAACGCTTGCCCCTCCACGACAGGCGACACGGCGCGGATGTTGTCGCTGAAGGTGGGTAGCCGCGCCTCCCAGCTCTGCCAATCCTCGATTTTGCGCTTCTGCTGCTGTAGCTTCACACGCTCGCCGAGGTAGAGCACTCCGTTAGCGGTAGCCACCTCCCACACAGCGATGGGCTTGCGCTCAGGCTGGCGAATCACTACATGGGGAATGGCGCCTGTGACACTGCTGATGAGCCGTTTCTGCAGACCGCCAATCAGCGCACCTAAGAAGATAATCAACGTGACGCTTACCGCGACCACGCCCATCGTGAGTAGCGTCTGCCCCTTGTAGTAGAGCAGATGGCGGATTGCCACACTGAATGAGAAGCGGTCAATCATCGGTTCCTCCTCCAGTGGTTTTCACCATCGCACGCACGCCGTCAGGGTCGGTTTTTCCAGCGGCTACCCTCCACTGCTCAGCTGCGGGGTCGCCTTCTGTCCTTCACGCACGCGCAGCGCCTGCTTCACCACGAGGTCTTGCAGGCTCAGCCCTTCTACCGCTATCGCCTCCTCGCCTCGCACAAGGACTTGGACGGGCTTAAGGCGCACTACTCCCCCCTCGACTACAAACACCGCCTCGCCACTGCGGGCGACCACTGCGCTCGCAGGCACAGTCAGCGCGCCCTGCAGACGTTTGACCTCTACGCTCACGTCCACTGTCATGTCGGGACGCAGGAAGGGCGGTATCTGCACAGGTTTCAAGCGCACCGTGACGACACCGCGCTGCGTATCGATTTCAGGACCTACCTGCGTAACGATGGCGCGGAAAGGTTGGTTGCGATAGGCAGGCGCCACCACCGTCGCCGATTGTCCTGCTGCCAATGCCGGTAGGTTCGCTTCGTCGGTTTCCATGATGATTTCTACACGGCGCAGGTCTGCTAGTGAGAGCAGGCTCTGTCCGGGCAGCACGCTCTGTCCCGGCTCCACGTTGCGCCGCACCACAATGCCCCCGATGGGCGCAAACACATCGCGTTGACGCAGGCGTTCCTCCACTAGTCGCCTGTTCGCCTCCGCCTGACGCAGGCGTGCCCGCGCAACTTCTACCTCCTCGCGCAGCGGCTGGCGTAGCAGCAGCTGCAGGTTCGCTCGTGCTGCGCGCACCGACTGCTCATAGCTCGCCCGTGCCGATTGCACTTCCGCTCGCGCGGCTTCGATCTCCTCTGGACGGGCAGGCTGACGCGCCAGCGCTACCTGTGCCCGTGCGTTCTCCTCGGCGGCACGCGCCGCTTCTAGGGCGGTCTCCGCCTTCTCGAGGTCGGCACGACTCAGGGCGCCCGCTTCATATAGCTGGCGCGTGCGACGCAGGTCTGCCTCCGCCTGCTTGCGTCGCGATTCGGCTTCCACCAGCACCGCCTGCGCACGAGCGACCTCCTCGGCACGCCCCCCAGATTCCAGCTGCTTGAGCCGTTGCAAGGCGGCTTCCAGACGGGCACGACCGACTTGCTCTGCCTGCTCTAGCTCGGCACGAGCACGAGCGACTTCCTCCGGGAGGCTGCCCCGCGATACCTGTTGTAACTCACGCTGGGCGGTCTCGACCGCCGCGCGCGCTGCGTTCCATTGTTCTAAGAGCTCCTCCCGCCGCAGGCGCGCGACAAGCTGACCCGGCTGCACTATGTCGCCCTCTCGTACCAACACCTCGCTCACCACGCCGCCCGTCTCGCTACCCACCTCGCTCTGTACCAGCGCTCGCACTCGCCCCGTCGCGACCACCACCTCCACCACGTCCCGCGATGCCGGACGCACCACCTCCACTCGCGGGGCAGGTAACGCCAACCGCACCCCGACAATCACCGCCAAAATCGCTGCTATTCCTATTCCGACGAGCCACTTCCTTCGTTGGCGCACCGTCGCTCACCTCAACGGTCGAATAGATTGCATTATAAGGATACCCGCTACGAGGGGCTTTTGTTCGCGATTCGGAAAACCTCTCCCCCACCCGCGCCGAAGAGGCATCTCCCTTTGGCGGGCGGAGCCCGAGCCGCAACGGAAGCACGCCCACCGTGACAATTTTGAGAGCGCGTTCCTTCGCCTCCTCGGTGAGCTAATACCCCGAGGCGCTCGTCTGCAAAGGCTCATGCGCCACTGTATAGGCAAACACTCGCCTCGCTCCCGCCGCCAGCAGCGCCCGCGTCGCCTCGTTGAGAGTACTTCCCGTAGTCCACACGTCGTCGAGAAGCAACACGCTCTTGCCTGCTATCGCCTGCGGCTGCACCACCCGAAAGGCATCTCGCACATTGTCGCGACGCTCTGACTCGCCTAATCCGACCTGCGGCTGGCGGTAAGCTACACGCTCTAACACGTTCCCCAGCAGAGGTAATCCTGTGTTGCGACAGAACTCGCGAGCGAGCAGCAGGCTCTGGTTGAAACCACGCTCTCGCTCGCGCCGAGAGTGAATCGGAAGAGGGAGGACGGCCTCCGCTGCGTGTAGTGGCTCAGTGAGTGGCGTCTGCCAACCCTGCACGAGCAATTGAGCCAGCGCCGGAGCCAGCGACGGGCGTGCCTCGTATTTAAAACGGTGTATCGCAGCACGCACCACTCCTCGGTATCGGGCGACAGCGCGCACCGCTTCTGGTACGGGAGGCTGTGCAAGGCAGAAGGGACAGAAGCGCTGTGGGTCTATGGGCGTGCCACAGCGAGCACACACGGGCAGGGGGATGTAAGGGATATGGTCAGCACACTCTTTGCACCAACCCTCCCAACCCACCAGCGCGCAGGAGGCGCAGCGTGGCGGATACAGCATATCCAAAAGCTCCTGACAGAGGGTCTGCCACCAGCTCATCGCCCCCCTCCACCAATGCAATCTGGCTGGACTCTACGCCCTGGGGTGGTGTTTGGTATACACCTCACGCAGGTGGTCGATATGCACGCGCGTGTAGATTTGCGTCGTGTTGATGCTGGCGTGCCCTAGCATCTCCTGCACTGCTCGGAGGTCGGCGCCTCCCTGCAGCAGGTGCACCGCAAACGAGTGGCGCAAAGTATGGGGGCTGACAGGGCGCGTGATGCCTGCACGTCGGGCATACTCCTTGAGGCGCAGCCAGAACTGTGTGCGCGACAGGGGCGTGCCCCGTTCGCTGAGGAAGAGGTAGTCCTCACTACGGGCACGTTGCAGCTGCGGGCGAGCCCGATACAGGTAGTCTTGCACCGTCCGATGGGCGCTCTCTCCAAAGGGCACCCATCGCTCCTTGGACCGTTTGCCGAACACACGCACAAAGCCCTCCTGCAGGTCGACGTCCTGCAGGCGCAGCCCCACCAGCTCCGACACGCGCAGTCCCGCCGCATACGCCAGCTCCAGCATCGCGCGGTCACGGAGACCGAGAGGAGTACGGGAGTCTGGCTGCTCAAGCAAACGCGCTACCTCCTCCTGCGAAAGGGCGTGGGGTAGCCTGCGCGGCAGGCGAAAAGCGGACACGGAGGGTGCGCTCTGCTCGGGCAAAACGCCTTCCTTCTGGAGAAACCGCGCGAGCGCCCGCGCCGCACACAGCTTGCGCTCAATACTGGTCTCTGCGAGCCCTCGCTGGCGCAGATGTTGAGCAAACGCCAGTAGACCGTCTTCCCCCAGCGCCTGCGTGAGAGCGTAACCGCGCTTTCGGGAGAACTCCGCGAGCTGGTGCAGGTCGCGGCGGTAAGCGTCCTGCGTGTGGGCGGAGGCGCCCCGCTCCACACGCAGGTAATACAGAAACTGCGCAATCTGCTCTCTCATTGCGGGCGAGGGCGACCGACCTGCGGCTCCGGCGCGCGCACGATGCGCAGAGCCCAGCGGATGCCTCCGAGGATGTGTTGCTTGTACCACTCGCTTTCAATCACGTCTTCGCGGTGCCCCAGACCCGTGTAGAACACGCGCCCTCTGCCGTAAGGCTTGCACCAGATGAGCAGGTAGTCTCCTGGCTGTCCCGCGCCAGGCAGCCCGTCGGGTGGATGGCGGTCCATTGAACCCAGTACGTGCAACCTGGCACGCTCATTGTTCTTGAAGTGGTAGATTTCGTCGAACACGCGGAATCGGGGAGCCAGGTGCGCCACCGCGGGGTGTCGTGGGTCTTCCACAATCACCTCCACCTCGCATTGCGCGCCATGCGTCAGGAACTCCCCTCCCAGCATCTCGACGAAGGCAGGTTCATCGTGGTAGGTATCTGCCGCCGCGTGGATGCCAATCACCGCTTTACCCGTCTTCACCCACTCGAGGAACGCCTTCAGGTCGGGGATGCCGATGTTGCCTGTGGTGTTGGAGAAGATGATGCCGTCGTAGCGCTTCAGCGCTTCTGGAGTCATCATGCGCTTCACGTCCTCGGCGGTACGACAGTGTTCCACTGTAAACTGCCCCGACTTCTCCGCCAGCTCTGCGATAATCTTGTCGAAGCTGTTGATGGCGCCCTCGTGTCGGAAGCCAGCCGTGTGCGACACCACAAGCAGACGTTTCTTCGCACGCGCTGCTGTGCCCGCTCGTTGTGCCTCTACCGAGACGCTCAGCAGTATCGCCATGGCGCACAGCGCAACCATCCACCACGCTCCGTTCATGCTGCTGCCTCCTGCGTATGTGTTTGTGAATCTCATTCGCCTGCACCCAGAGGAGTCCTGCCTTCGGTCTACCATGGAAAAACTCGTAGAATTGCCAGTCGTAGCAGTTGACAGGTTCGCTTATAATATCTGCAACACCGTTACTTTCTTGTGAAAGGAGGTTCAGTAATGAGGCGTGTTGTGGGGCTATTCGTGGTCGTTGTGATGGCGCTCTGGCTCGTTGTCGACGCCTCTGCACAGGTTCGAATCTACGACACCATCTACAACGCGGCGGGGAACGCTACTGAGTTGCCTGGGCTGACCTTCACGGGTAGTCTTCCCCGCTACCGCATGGCGGACGGCGTCGGCGTGAACCTGAATATCGCCCACTTCCTGCGCCGGTTGGACTTCGTGCTGGTGCTCGCTACCGCAGGAAACTACACCAACATGACGGCTGAGATCGAGGTGTACAACGCCTGGGACCCCAACGCGGCAAGTGGTTCGGTGTTTAGCAACCTGGCAACCCGCTTTACGGTGGCGATACCAGACCAGAGCGTCACAGCAGCGACCGCCGTCCTGATTACGGCACCCGTGCCCG
>JANWXG010000370.1 GCA_025057335.1 bacterium
ACAGTGCGCTGGTGTTTAATCCGGAGAGCGTATCCTGCACCTGCATGGAGCAGTCCGGTGTCGGGTCGTGCGTCCAGTTGGGTTGGAATCCCTGCCAGTTACCGGGTACGGTGCCGTCCACAATCACGGTTCGGGTGACGGACGCGATTCCGCCGTTAACCGACCTAATCTTGTAGCGGATGCTCTTGCTGCCCTCCGTAGTGCCCTTCAAACTCCACACCAGTCTGCGCCAGTAGCCTGCAGGGATGTTACCCTGGTTCATGCCATCTGTGCCCGCGAAGTACACACTCTCCTCTGCCCCGTCTGGCGCCCAGCGCACGTAAGTCATACCGTTCAGAGCCAATCCAGCGGAGAGCACATCGATGTCACCGTACACCCCAGAAGCGACGTACGAGTCGGCTCGCGCAGCGCCGAAGGCTTCGAAGTTCACTAGGGGCTTGACCGCTACCGGGGCACTGAGCGATATGGTGACGTTGGGCGTAGTATCGCCCACGACGTACCGAAAGGTGACCGCCCAGTTCTGCGACGATCCCTCGTTCTGGTCGTAGGTATACACCTTGATGCGGTAGTTGCCAGCCGTCGCCCTGTAAACGTAGATGACCTCCACGTTGTCGCGCCCGGAAGTGGACGACCATTCGCCAGAAGGTCCACTGGCAAACGGCTCCTTGTCCAGATAGAGGTCCAGGTCGTTCTTGAGGGCGACGCTT
>JANWXG010000371.1 GCA_025057335.1 bacterium
CGAGGAAGAGGTGGCGGAAGAACCTCAGGAGAGCACGCTGTAACGCGAGGAGATGCATTGTCCTGCTCAGCGTAACGCAGGGCAGCCGAGGTAATTGACCCGTTAGCGCAGATACTGCGCGCGTAGAATGACAGGGGCGCACTGACGTGCGCTACTACTGGCACGAAGTGCACCCAACGAACTCTACAGCTCGTAGTGAAGCACGTGAGTGCTTCCCCTTGACATACAACAGGGACTTCAGAACGACCGGTATCGGTCGCGACGGAGCGCGACCCTCCAGAGATTGCCTGGAGGGATGCGCTCTGTCGCATCCGCAGGCGCACAACTGGAGGGCAAGGCTCCTGCCGAGCCGTTTGATGTGCGGTGCATTATCGAGGGTTCGCCTTTCTTGAGGGAAATACCGTAGCACGCGCCGCAGGGCGCATAGCAACTTGAGGAGGAACGCGATGGTCATCGGAGTGCCGAAGGAGATCAAAGAGAGCGAGTTCCGCGTGGCAATGGTGCCTGCGGGCGTCGAGATACTGACCAGAGCAGGGCATACCGTGCTCATCGAGACGGGCGCAGGCAAAGGCACGGGCATCAGCGACGAGGAGTACGTGCAGGCGGGAGCACGCATCGTGCCCGACGCGCGCAGGGTATACGCCGAAGCGGACATGGTCGTAAAGGTGAAGGAGCCGCTGCCACAGGAGTATCCGCTGATTCGCCCC
>JANWXG010000372.1 GCA_025057335.1 bacterium
CTGCGCTCTGCGGTCGCGCTCCTGCCCCTCCAGCAGCACAGTTGCCCGTCCGCTGCCCCGATACCGCCCGACGACAATCACCTGGTCGCCCGCGAACAGGTCGGGCAGCTCCGCGGGGTACACCTCGTAGGTCTCCACGCCCTCGATGCGCAGGCGCAGGTCGGTCAGCAGCGGCAGGCTGATACGGTCATAGAAGCGCGAGACCTTCGCCTCGATGTTCTCCTCCGGGCGCACATAGTCCGACGCGCCCCGATGCGCCTCGGCGAGCTGGTCAAGCAGATGCACATTCACATCGTAGCCGACGCCGAAGTTGAACATGCGGATGGCGCGACTGCTGTTCTGCTCGCGGGTCATTTTGAGAATCTGCTCCGGGTCACGCTCGCCGACAGTGGGCAAGCCGTCGGTGAGGAACACAATCGCGCGCAGGGCGGGCGTGCGCTCCACGGGCAGGCTCTGGAACGCGACGCGCAACGCCTCATAGATGTTCGTGCCGCCCTGCGCCGTGAGCGACTCCACCTGCTGGATAGCGCGCTGCACATGCTCGCGCGTGGCGGGCATCAGCCCTTCAAACAACGGCGTCGCCTGCTCGCTGAACACAATCAGGTTGAACTTGTCGTTCGGCTGCAGATTGCGCAGGCAGTATTTGAACGCCTCTTTCGCCTGTTCGATTTTTTCGCCCGCCATGCTGCCCGTGCGGTCGAACACG
>JANWXG010000373.1 GCA_025057335.1 bacterium
AAGTCGCGCATCTCGCCGACCAGAATCACGTCGGGGTTCTGACGCATCACGTGACGCAGGGCGTCGGCGAAGGAGTGCGTGTCCACGCCCAGCTCGCGCTGGTTGATGATGGACAGTTTGTCATGGTGCATGTACTCGATGGGGTCTTCGATGGTCATGATGTGGCAACGCTTGTGGGAGTTAATATGGTCAATCATCGCTGCCAGAGAGGTGGACTTGCCCGAGCCTGTGGGACCAGTGACGAGGAACAACCCGCGCGGGCGCATACACAGCTCCTTCACCACCGGCGGCATGAGCAGCTCGTCGATGGTGCGGATGCGGAAGGGGATAAGACGCAACGCCGCCCCTACGCATCGCTGTTGCCAGAACATGTTCACGCGGAAGCGTGCCAGCCCGGGCACTTCGTAAGAGAGGTCGAGCTCTTTATACTGTTCAAAGCGCTGCCTGCGCTCCTCGTTGAGGATGGCGTACATCAGGTTGTTCACATCCTCGGCGGTGAGGCGCGGCAGGTCAGTGCGCTTCAGGTCACCGTGAATGCGCAGGATTGGAGGCTCTCCCGCCCGCAGGTGCAGGTCGGAAGCGTCACGCTGTACCACCATGCGCAACAGGTCGTCTAAGTGCATCTCCGGTGTTTTCCTCCCCTGTTGGCTGCGTTATCGTCGTAACATCTGGCGCATTTCGGTGAGGTTGCCGGC
>JANWXG010000374.1:0-375 GCA_025057335.1 bacterium
CTACACCCGCTTCACTTTAGACCCCGAATACGCCGACGCCGTGCTGGAGGTGTTCATCCGCTGGTGGCAGGACGGGCATCTGTATATCGGCGAGCGCGTGATTAACTGGTGCCCGCGCTGCCGCACGGCGATTTCGGACATCGAGCTGGAGCAGGCAGACGAGGCGGGCAAGCTCTATCACATCCGCTACCCGTTCGAGGACGGCAGCGGCTTTGTGGTGGTCGCCACCACGCGCCCTGAGACGATGCTGGGCGATGTGGCGGTCGCTGTGAATCCCGCCGACGAACGCTATCAGGGGCTAATTGGCAAGCATCTGCGCCTGCCGCTGGTGGGCAAGCTCATCCCGCTCATCGCCGACCCGTACCCCGACCCCGC
>JANWXG010000374.1:385-695 GCA_025057335.1 bacterium
GTGAAAGTGACCCCTGCGCACGACCCGAACGACTTCGAAATCGGACAGCGGCACAACCTGCCTCGCCCCGTGATTATGAATCTGGATGGAACTATCAACACGGAGCCGCTCAGCGAGTACGCCAATCCCTACCTGGAGAAGTATCACGGCAAAGACCGCTACGAGGCGCGCCAGCTGATTGTGCAGGACTTGCAAGAGGCGGGCTTGCTGGAGAAGGTGGAGGACTACACCGTGCCCCTCGCGCGATGCGAACGCTGCCACACCGTGATCGAGCCGTTGCTGAGCGAGCAGTGGTTCTGCCGAATGCAGA
>JANWXG010000375.1 GCA_025057335.1 bacterium
GCTCAGAATGACATCTGGGGCGCGGCTCCCGCCGAGCCGTTCTCCTTCCAGTCATGCTGAGCGACAGCGAAGCATCTCGTTGAGGCTTGAGACTGAGATTCTTCGCTCCGCTCAGAATGACAACTAGAGGGTGAGGCTCCCACCGAACCGTTTCCTTTTGTCATGCTGAGCGCACGCGAAGCATCTCTGTTTGATGGGCAATGAGATTTTTCGCTCCGCTCAGAATGACAGGAAGCGCACTAAAGGGCGCACGGCGAGCGCGTTCGTTCGTAGTAGCGCACGTTAGTGCGCTTCCGCCCCCGTCGCAAACGGCTCGGTAGGAGACTTGCCTGTCATGGAGAAGCACTCACGTGCTTCACTACAAGCCTCTCCCTGCCCGTAGTGCAGGCTTCAGCCTGCAAAAGGCGCTGGGAAGAGGTCTCTTGCACCGCCGAGGACGAAAAGAAAAAAAGAATCTTCGCTGCGCCCAGAATAACGGAATGTACGATATCTCCTTGTGGGAAAAGTTGCTGGAAGAACGCGCTGCTCAGCTCGAGGAGGAGCGCCAGCAGGCTCTGGCTCATGCCATTGAAGCCCTGCAAGCCTATTTTGGCGACAAGCGCGTGGATGCCGTGTATCTCACGGGCTCCATCCTGCAGGAGGGACGGTTCTCTCCTTTCTCCGATATCGATGTGGCGGTAGAAGGGCTGGAGGA
>JANWXG010000376.1 GCA_025057335.1 bacterium
CAGACGGTGACCATGATGGCGGACGCGACGGAGCGCGTCCCTCAGAGGGGAACGCCTGCGAGGAGGCAAAGGGCACACTGGACAAAGCCTCAGCAGTGCAGAAGCACTGACGTGCTTCACTACAGAGCTCCCCCAGTTTGTAGTGGCGCACTTCAGTGCGCTTCAGCCAATCGTCATGCTGAGCGGAGCGAAGAATCTCTCAGACGCTTCGCCTTCGGACCCCCCAACGGCTCGGCGGGAACCTCATCCTCCAGATGTTTTGGAGGGCGAACCTCCCGGTGAGCCGACAGGAAGAAGACCACCTGCGCGGGTTGTGCCCCTCCGCGCAGGCGTACCTTCTGCTGCCCGTAGCTCCCGATTGCCATCGGGAGACGTTGCGAGCACCCATCGTGCACTTTGCCCAAAGTCTCACGACACGGCACCCGAGTTCGCTGGTGCTGAGGGGGCGATAGCAGGAGCTCGGGAGAGAACCGCTTCCACGCCTGCGCCCAGTGACGCAAACGCCATCAGCGGAGCCACGACGAACCAGCCCAGTATCGGCACGAGTGTGGTCAGCACGCAGAGCAACGCACTGCGCGACAGCGCTGCGTAGGGTGTGAGGGAGGGTTCTATCTGCGCCAGACGTTGCGCCACCAGGGTAACCAGCCCGCTGAAACCCACTGCTCCGACCACCAGCAAGAACAGATAGACCA
>JANWXG010000377.1 GCA_025057335.1 bacterium
AAAGAGAAACCGCCTGTTCCAGGAGCCGGAAGTGCAAGACACCTTGAGAGCGGACTTAATCATTTCTTAATCCATTTCGATATGCGACAGTGGTCAATGCGCTGGAGCAACTTCCCCGCGCAGGCGGTGATTGTAGGTGCAGGCAGACTCTCCCCCCTACCTCTCTTAATTCTGTCGCACGATGAAGCGTTCGCGGAGTGGGGGCAGGCGATAGAGGTGAGAAGTATCGCGTCGTAGAGGCTCAGCGAAGATACTCCCTCTTCTCGCTGGTGAACGTGTGTCAGCCTGTTTGAAACCCTTCCGCCGTCTGTGCAGATGCTTCACCTGTGGCTAGCATGCCGAGAGGAATGCCCGAACAGCTGGAGAGAGACGTGTTCCGTCGCGTCCACAAGGGTCACGACAGAGCGTGACCCTCCAGCAGATTGTCTACACAATCGGAGGGACGCGCTCCGTCGCGTCCGTCATCAGGGTCACGACGGAGCGTGACCCTCCAGCAGATTGTCTACACAATTGGAGGGACGCGCTCCGTCGCGTCCGTCATCAGGGTCACGACGGAGCGTGACCCTCCAAGGCGTCTACGTCAGCTGCGGCAAAGCACAATCTGGAGGGACGCGCTCCGTCGCGTCCACTCCAGCAGATTGTCTACGCAATTGGAGGGTCGCGCTCTGTCGCAACCACGTAGACGGCTCG
>JANWXG010000378.1 GCA_025057335.1 bacterium
ACACGCGCTAAACATCAGTCTGGCAACCGACGCCTTTTGTTCGCGCCGAGAAGCTGTTTAGCATGCGAGCAAGCTTTCATTGCGTCAGCGTTTTTGCCAGCACTCCTCTACGGCATGGGCATTCTGCCGACGCTCCGTGGCATTAGACGGAACTGTGCATGCTTTGGATACGACTGTCTCGGCTGCGCGCTGCTTGGGCGAGACGCCCAAGCTACAGAGTCAAGAAGGTATACTCCCACCATGCTGACGCCCACGCGCATCGAGTACGAAACCTGTACCCTGCCGAACGGCTTGCAAGTCATCTTGTCGCCCCACACAGTCGCGCCCACTGTGGCAGTGCTGGTGCTGTACAAGGTCGGCTCAGTGAACGAGCCGCGCGGCAAAACGGGCTTCGCCCACCTGTTCGAGCATATGATGTTTCAAGGCTCCGAAAATGTGCCCCGCGAAATGCACTTCAAATATGTGGAATCGAATGGCGGCGTGCTGAATGGCTTCACCTCGTACGATATGACGGCGTACTTCGAGCTGCTGCCTGCATCCAAGCTGCCGCTGGGCTTGTGGCTCGAATCGGATCGAATGCGCTCGCTGCAGGTATCGCAGGAAAACTTAGACACCCAGCGCTCCGTCGTGAAAGAGGAGCGACGGCTCAGCGTCGACAATCAGCCCTACGCCCGCGCGATGGAACGCTT
>JANWXG010000379.1 GCA_025057335.1 bacterium
AGATTCTTCGCTCCGCTCAGAATGACAGGGGAGTTGGAGGACGAGGCTCCCGCCGAGCCGTGCCCAGTGAGCCGAAGGCGAAGAATCTCTGGTAGTGAAAACGAGACGCTTCGCTACGCTCAGAAGGGGTCGGCGCTGGTCGCGACGGAGCGCGACCATGCGAAATCGTCGGGCGGGATGCGCTCCGATGGATCGGACAGAATGACATGGGCGCACTAGGATGCGCACCAGAACCGCATATGTTCGTAGTGCAGGCTTTAGCCTGCTCAGGCACACTACGAACTCTCCAGTTCGTAGTGAAGCACGGGAGTGCTTCCCCTCCTTGACAAGCGACGTCAGAATGACCTGAGCGCACTGACGTGCGCTACTACTAACATCGCGCCCGGGCGGGGTGCGCTCGTCGCATCTGAGGGCACGCGACGGCGGACGAGGTTCCCGCCCAGCCGTCAGAGTATGTCATGCGTAGGTGCGCGGACAACGAGGTTCGCGGAAGGACAAATGAGATGGTCACACGCAGCGTTACGGGCAAGATAGTGCTGGGTCTGTGGATAGCGGGGATGACGGCGGCTGCCTTCCTGTGGCTACCGCCCGCACAGGGGTTCCGCAGCCCCGAGACGGCGCGCATGGTGGTCTTCCATGTGCCCTGCGCGATTATGGCGTTTGTGGCGTTCCTGCTGAACGGCTTC
>JANWXG010000037.1 GCA_025057335.1 bacterium
TGCAGCACCTCGCCGGTCAGCGGGTCTACCAGCGTAATCTTCTCCACCTCGTCGCCGAAGAACTCCACGCGGGTGAGGATATCCTCGTCGGCGGGCAGGATTTCCAGCACGTCGCCGCGCACGCGGAAGGAGCCGCGCTCGGTGAGGAAATCGTTGAAGTTGAACTGCATCCGCACCAGCTGGCGGCGAATCTCTTCCAGGTCGTACGCCTTGCCCCGATGTAGCACCAGCACCTGTTGCTTATACTCTTCGGGCGAGCCCAGACCGTAGATGCACGAGACGCTCGCCACCACAATCACATCGCGTCGTTCCAGCACTGCCTGCGTGGCGGCATGGCGCAGGCGGTCGATCTCGTCGTTGATGGAGGCGTCCTTCTCGATGTAGGTATCGGTTTGCGGGATGTACGCTTCGGGCTGGTAGTAGTCGTAGTAGGAGACGAAATAGCTCCACCGCGTTTTCGGGGAAGAACTCGCGGAACTCTTGTGTCAGCTGCGCGGCGAGAGTCTTGTTGTGCGCGATGACCAACGTGGGGCGATTCAGGCGGGCAATCACCGACGCCATCGTGAAGGTTTTCCCGCTACCCGTGACGCCCAGCAGGGTCTGGTAGCGGTAGCCTTTCAACACACCCTCTACCAGCTTCTCAATCGCCTGCGGCTGGTCGCCTTTAGGGGTGTAGTTCGGGTTGAGTGTGAAGCAGTCCATCCCTTTCTCGCCTCCCGATGAGCAGTATACCTGAGAGAGGGAACAGGGGGCAAGGGAGGAGGGCGTCCGCTAGGAGGTTGCCTTCAGGATGTTGGAGGCGGAAGCATCGGGATGGAACAGTTTGCCAGGTATACCAGATGCGCTGGACAGTGGCAGTCGCTAGAGCCGAAGCCGCGCGCCACCACACGAGCGTTAGGCAGGGAGAGCAGCTGCCTGTTGAGGGCACACTCGATGCGCTCCTGGGTGGGGAACAGGCGGATGTCCTCTACGTGCGCGTGTTGCAAGAGGTAGTCCATGTGCCACCGCAGGCGTTTCTGCAGGCGTAGGTGACGAACCACGCGCGCCCGTAAGCCTCCCAAGGCACTGCCCGTGTAGACGTATCTGCCTACAGGGAAGAGGAAGCTACCCAGTGCGCCGACCCTCAAGAAGACTTCCTGGGGCAGATACAGCACCAGCTGATACGCTCCCGGCACGTTCGGGATGCTCAAGGGGTCAAGCATCTTGCATGGAGACCTTAAGCCGCTTGACTTCGCGCAGCACACGCGCGGTGCTACGGGGGAACTGAACGGGTGTCGGCGTTATCTTCACGGAGCGCACCAGCAGGTTCACAATGTCCGAGTGAGGCACGGGCGCTTCCACCGTCTGTGGGGCGTCCCCGCCTAAGCGCAATATCTGTTCGCGTGCTTGCTCCACTTCCTCTTGTTGTGAAGGGCGCTTCATCCAGATCGCGTAGCCTCCCACTCGCACGAAAGGCAGTGTCCACTCTGCTAGCGCCCACAGATGTGCTACCGCGCGAGCGGTTACCAGGTCGAATCGCTCGCGCCACTGCGGTTGATGCGCTGCCTCCTCGGCGCGAGCGTGGACGAACTCGACCCCGTCCAGACCCAGTTGTGCACAGAGCGGACGTAGGAACAGGAAAGGGTCGTGCCGAGAGTCCAACAGGGTGAGGTGGATGTGGGGGAACGCGATTTTCAGGGGCACTCCCGGAAATCCTGCTCCCGTTCCCACGTCCAGCACGCGCGCCTCTGCTGTCGGAAGCCACGCTCGCACCAGTGTCAGCGAGTCCAGGAAGTGGCGTACGACCACCTCCTCAGGCGGCACGGCAGTCAGTCCCCTCCGTGCGTTCGTCTCGTAGAGGAGGCGGGCGTACAGCGCAAACTGTTCCCGCTGGCTCGGGAACAGCGTGATGCCTAGCGCCTCCGCGCCAGTCTGTAACAAGTGGTCGTCTATCTGCGCCCGCGCAGCAGCCATGCCACGCTGGCGATCGCCGAAATCACCGAGATGGCGGACATGAAGTTGAACTGGTCGCGTGGTCGCTCCGCAACCACAATCTGGTCGTTCGGCTCCAAGTAGGGGTCGTCTGCCTTGCCCTCCTCGATGTCGGCGAAGTTCACCTTTACCGTCTGGCGCTTACTGGAGCCAGGCACCGCACGCAGGATTTTAATGTCCCACTTGCGAGCGAAGGGAGTAAATCCCCCTGCAGCGCCAATTGCCTCGCTCAGGCGCATGCGTCCCACTAGAGGAATCGGTCCAGGACGGTTCACCCCACCGAACACGGAAACCGTCACCGCCTCCTGCACGGTCGGCACCAGAATACGGTCGCCATTGCGCAGCACCACCTGCCGAGCGGGGTCTTGCGACATCGCCTCGGTGTAGTTCACGGGGATCTCTTCTGTCTGCCCCTCGTGGCGGATGGTGATGCGCGAGTTGTCAGCGTTGGGGAGTAAGCCTCCCGCTTGCAAAATCGCTTCGCGGAAGGTGCTACCTTCCTGCAGCGTGAGAGGTCCTGGGCGCGCTACCGCCCCCGTGACGAAAATTGTCATCATCTGCCGCGCTGGCACGAGAACCACATCATCAGGCTGGATCTCCACGTTCGCAGTGGGGTCGCCAAACTTGATATACCTTTCTAGATCCAGCGTCATCTCGGCAGGGGCAGGCTGTTTGCGAGTGAGCTTGATACGCGACAGGTCGGCATTCTGTTCAGGCTCTGCGGCCTGAATGACCTCGATGAGACGGGTGGGGAGGTGTTCCTTCAGCTGGATTTTTCCGCCCTTGCGCACTGCGCCCGTCACCGTCACAAAGCGTGGGAACCGCTCCAAAATCACGACGGTAACCACTGGGTCAACGTAGTACTTCTTGAGCATCTCGGTGAGTTTTTTGGTCAAACTCTCTTCGGTCTCGCCTGCGACCAGAATCGAGCCTAGCAAGGGCATCTTGATGTAGCCTTGCTCGTCTACCTTATACTGCCCACTAAGGTCTTTGTCCCCCACCAGCGTAATGCCCAGCGTATCGCCCGCACCGATGCGTGTAGGAACTCCCTGCGCCAGTGCCGACGGAAGAGCGAGAGCTACTGCCAGCAGGATGAAAAGAGCGACGAAGCGCTTCATCGACGGTGAACCCCCTTCTTGTGGCTTGCACGTGTGCACACAACAGTATTGTACCTCTTGTTTGCGCATCATTGTTTGGGCTAGTCGCCCAGTCATCGCAAGTTTCCGGGAATATTATCGGCAACAGGGAAGCCATCACGCAGCATAGTCTATCAAAGGGACGCCTTGCGCTGAAGGCGCGCCCCCAAAGCAATCCCGCGCGAACGGTGTTCCCAATAGGATAAGACGCTGACGCACTGGGTAGGGTAGCGCGGCTGCACTGCCAAAAGTTGCAGGACTCCGTTGCCGATGGTGGAATACCAGTTTGTCGGAGGGTGGAGACAAAGATGGTCATACTGCTGGTGGTCTGCATACTCTGGGTAGGGGGCATCGTCTCTGCTCAGCCTGTTACTTTCTCCATTGCTCAGAATGGTCAGCCGCGTTGCTCTATAGCGACCGCAAAGGAGCACCAGTCGCTGGCGGAGGAGCTAGCGGGATGGCTGCAGCAGGTCACGCGCGGGGAGAAGTTTCCCCTGCAAAACCTCCCTCCCAGCCAGCCCGCTATCGTGTTAGCGACGGCAAGCGACCTGCCCGACCTCGCGAAGACACATCGGCTGGCGGATCTGGGACCTGAAGGCTACATCATCCGCACGGAGCCGAATCGCCTCTGGCTGCTCGCGAACACGCCTCTGGGGCTGCAACACGCCGTTTACAGGCTGCTGCATGAAGTCGGCTGTCGCTGGTACTTCGCCGACCCGGTATGGACGGTCATCCCCCATCGCCCCACCCTGCGCTTGAGGGTGAACCTGCGCGAACAGCCCGCCTTCCGCGACCGGGTCATCTGGTACACCTGGGGCGCCCCCACGCAAACCCTCTGGAACCATTACCATGCCTGGTTCCGCCGCAACCGTCAGGGCGGACACTTCCGCGTGAACGCGGGACACGCCTACGAAGTCTACATCCCCTACAGCGAGTTCGAGAAGCACCCTGAGTGGTTCGCGCTGGTAGGGGGCAAGCGTCAGCCGACGCAGCTGTGCGTCAGCAACCCGGAGGTACAGCGGCGCGTGGTTGAGGGAATACTGCGCCTCTTCGAGCAAAATCCCGACTTGCAGATGGCTTCGGTGGAGCCTAACGACGGCGGAGGCTACTGCGAGTGTGACGGCTGCAAAGCGATTGGCTCGCCTAGCGACCAGGCGTTCTACCTGGCGAACCTCGCGGCGAAAGCGGTGCGCGCCCGCTACCCCGACAAGTGGGTGGGGCTGCTCTCCTACGCTTACCACAGCGAGCCGCCGCGTTTCCCTATCGAGAAGGGAGTGTATGTGCAGGTCACTACGGGCTTTCGCTACACTAGCCTGAGCCTGGAGGAGCAGGTCAACCGCATTCGCAACCTGGGCGCGGACGTGGGCGTGTATGACTACTTCAACGTGCCCGAATGGTCATCGGACCTGCCGGGCGCGGCGAAGGCGGGGCGCCCCCGCGAGATGGCGGAGAGCATCCGACTATACCATCGTCTGGGCATGAACACCTACAGCACGCAAGCCTCGCTCGACTGGATAGCCAGCGGACCGGGCTACTGGCTGGCGGCGCAGCTGATGTGGAACCCTCGCCTGGATACGGAGAGGCTGCTGGACGATTTCTACCGCAACGCCTTCGGCAAGGCGGCGCGCCCAATGCGTCGCCTGTATGAACGCTGGGGGCGGGGCGAACGCTTCTCGCCGCGTGGGCTGCGGCTCGCCCTGCAAGACCTGCGGCAAGCCTACCGCCTCGCCGATGACCCGCAGGTGTTAGCGCGGCTGGACCAAGTGGCGATGTACCTGCACTGGCTGCGTCTGTGGATGGAGTACGACCGCGTGGCGCGCTGGGACGAGTTCGGCAGGCTGGTGTCAGACCCCGAAGAGATTCGCCGACGGGCGCAGGAGCTCATCCGTTACACGCGACGTCTGACCGACCTGGGCATCGTGCATAGCTACTTCCACGTGTTCACAGGCTGGATGCGCTACCGATTCGCCGCGCTAGAGAAGATACCTGGCTTCGACTGGAGGCAGACGGAGGCGTGGAAGACAGAGGCGGTGACCGCGCCGACAGCGGAAGAGGTTCGCCGCCAGCTGCAAGACGACTTGCGTCGGCTGCAAGAGCTAGTTCCGCTCGCCGTGGAGATAACGGGCAAACGGTTTACGGGCAGGCTCGTGCCTCTTGCCGAGCGCGCGCTGGGGGCGGTGCAGGCGTGGGGCAACGTCGCGCGGTCGCCTCTGTTTGTGGAGAGCGGACTGCACCTATTCCGCAGCGACGGCAACGAGGCTCTCCTTCTCACCTACACCCCCTTCGACAGCGGGCACACGGTGGACTGCCGATGGAGCCTGTTGCGAGAGGACGGCAAGCAGATTGCACAAGGGGAAGTGAAGGCGGAACAAGGTCAACCTGCTCAGATGATGCTGGAGCTGCGTGAGCCAGGCGTCTACGCGCTGAACCCGGGCACCGACTACTGGAAGGCGGCGCAGCTAGAGTTCTCCCCGCGCCCGCTCTCCGTGTGGTGCGGACGCGCCGACCGCGAGGGCAAGCCTCCACTGCGCCTGTGGTTGCCTCGTCTGGAGCAGCCGCTCTACTTCTACGTACCCAAGGGCACGCGCCACTTCGTCATCGGTATCGTAGAAGGCGGCTTTCCGCACAGCACGCTGGAGCTGCGCCTCGCTGACGGCAGGGTGGTGCGCCGCGAGCAAATCCTCGCGGGCGACCAGCTCTCCATCATTATCGACGAGGACAGAAGGCAGTATGGCGAACTCGCCGAGATGCCTAAGCACGCCGTGTTGCCCTCGCAGCAACTGTCTATCCTTGTGCCGAAGGGGGCTGATGGACAGGTATGGGCGCTCTCCTTGAGCAGCCTGCGCTGTGTAGTGGAGCTATACGACATCCCGCCCTACCTGGCGCGGCATCCCGCAGAGCTGCTCGTACCTGAGGACGGACTGTAAACAGGGCTCGTCTACACGTCCCGCCTGCCGAACACGAGTACTGCCAGCATTAGCACGGCGAGCACATAGCCGAACACGTAGCCCACCTCCCAGCCTGCGGGTGGGCTTTCAAACGCCTGAAACCGCTGGCTCATCATCATGCGCTCAGGGATGACCACCGACAGCTCCTCCAGCACCCAGCGGCGCAAGTGATTCATCGGCACAATCCAGCGCACGTTGTTGGCGACGTTTACCAGCGTCTCGATATCGAACACCATGCCGAACTCGCGCATTGGCTTCTCCGACCAAGCGATGCCCGCTGAGATGATGGAGAGCGCTACCGTCAGCCCCATCGAGGCGAAGGTGGAGAAGAACAGCGTGAGCGTGCCGAATAACACGGGATAGAGCAGCACCACCAACGGCGCGCGCCACGTCTCCAGATACGTCTTGCCCATCATCAGCCGAATGGAAGCATAGAGCAGTACCGTCCAGAACAGCGTGTTCAACAAGGCAAAAACCAGCACCCCCAACCACTTGCCCAGCACCACCTGATACCGATGCAGCGGCTTGTACAGGATGGCGTAGAGCATCCCGCGCTCAATCTCCAGCGCAATCGCCCCCGACGCTAGCGTCATCGCCATCACCGAGCCGAAGAACTTGACTACATCCAGCCCCAGTATCAGCGTGATTCGGGGCACTACGCTCTGCACGATGGGGTCGTTCGCGCGCACCGACGCGCCCAGCTTCGCCACGAACACGAAGCCCACTACCGCCAGCGACGCCAGCAGCGACGCCACCCACAGCCGTCGGCGCAAGGTCTCCTTCAACGTCAGGGAGGCTATCAGCAAGATTGCCCTCACTTCGCCTCCTCCACCACGCGCACGAAGAGGTCTTCGAGGCTCTCCCGTCGGGGCGCAAAGCGCATCAGCTCGCCTCCTGCCTCGACGATGCGCCGCGCCAGCACGGGAATGTCCGATTCGTCCTGTACCTCCGCGCTGAAGCGTGTGCCGTTCGCCGACAGCAGCGTCGCCACCTCGCGCACCGCCTGCAGCACCTGCTCGGAGGGCGTGCGCAGCTCTACGTCCACGACGGGATGCACTTGCAACAGTGTCTCCAGGTCGCCCTGCCGTTGCACTCGCCCCGCGCGCAGGATGGCGACCTCGTCGCACACCATCTCCACTTCCGAGAGCAGATGCGAATTCAGAAACACCGTCTTGCCCCGCGACTTGAGATGCAGGATGAGGTCGCGCACGTCGCGCCTGCCCAGCGGGTCGAGCGCAGAAGTCGGCTCGTCGAGGATAATCAGGTCGGGGTCGTGCAGGATGGCTTGCGCGATGCCCAGCCGCTGTTGCATCCCCTTGGAGAATTCGCGCACGCGCGAACGCGCCCGCTCACGCAGCCCCACCTGCTCCAGCACCTCGGGCACGCGCCGCGCCAGCGTGTGACGGTCCATGCCCGTCAGTCTGCCGTGAAACCACAGCAGCTCCTCCGCTGTGAGCAGGTCGTGGAACTGGAACTTCTCTGGCAGGAAGCCGATACGACGACGCACGCCCATGTCGGTTATCGGGCGTCCGAAGATGCGGAAGGAACCCGAGGTCGGATACACGTTGCCCAGCAGCATCATGATAGTGGTCGTCTTGCCCGCACCGTTCGGACCGAGGAAGCCGAAGACACTGCCCGCAGGCACCTTCAGGTCGAGCGACTCCACCGCCACCACCGTCTGGCGTCGCCAGAGGGAGCGGTATACCTTGCGCAGCTGATGTGTCTCTATGGCGTAAGAGGTCATACCGTCTGCTTCCACGCACCTACCCGGTTGAGGAAATACCATCCGCCCACCACCAGCGAGGCGATGGTCACGAGCCCCTGCCATTCCAGAGGCAACAGGAGGAACACAAAGCTGAGCACGGTCAGCACTGCCATCACGGTCAGCCACGCTCGCAAGATTTTGTGCACCACCTGCTCCTGCGCTGCCCACTCCTTCAGCGCTGTGAGCGACTCGATAGGGCTATGACACTGCAAGCAACGGCGCGCTTCGCCCGGGTTCTCCGCGCCGCACATGGGGCAGAGCACCAGTTTGCGTTGGGCGTATGCCTGCTCCCGCTTCCACGACTGTAGCTTGCCCCGCTCCAGCCGCGAGATAGCGGGAGAGTTCTCCACGGCATACTCCAGATGCTCAATCGCTTCGTCCAGCCTGCCAAGCTTGTACAGCTTGTCCGCCAGCACCACGCGCGCGAGATGATTATTCGGGTCAGCGGCGAGCACGTCGCGCGCGCGATACATCTCCTCTTCGTCCATCTGGCGCAGGGCGCGGCGGTTGAACATCTCGCCCAGCCAGGGCAATATCGCTACGCCCGACACGAGTAGAATCAGCGCCAGAAACGCCAGCCACGCGCTGCCGCTCGCCAGCAACACGCCCATCAACCCGATATACGTGAATACCAGCGCTGCCAGCTCCCCGCCCGAGATGTTGCCCTCGATCCACCATCCGACGAAGCGATACACGGGGAACGCCGCCAGCATCGCCCCGATGACGAACAGCACCAGCGCCTCGCCCATCGCCCTCACACCTCGATAAGGACCAGCTTTGCCCCTGCCTCCTCGTCCTCCTCATCCCAGGCGATTTCGATATCGTCCTCAGGCAGGGGTTGCCTCGCCTGCTCCAGACGGAGGAGATGTGCCTGCAGCAGCTCACGCAGTAGGGCAACCGCTTCCTCTTCGCTGTCGCCGTGCGCTATCAAGCCCAGCACTGCAGGCAGCACCGCCACAAAGCCCTTGGGCTCGTCAGGCTCCACGATGGCGCGATAGGTTTTGCCGAAGGTTTTCATCTGCCGACTCTCACCACATTCTCCCCACTGTTGCCGTTGACCTCTGGCAGGTACATGCCGAACGCCTGCACCGGGCGGGCGCGCACCTGCCCCGGGCGCTCCGCACGTAGCACGTAGGTAATCACGCTCTTGCCCTTCGGGATGCGCGTCGCCAGAAACGCCACGCGGTCGTCGCGCACCTCGCGCCGCGCATACCAGTATATCCAGTCGTAGCGGTCGGCTGGGCGCTCTACGAACTCGAAGCCCGACGGCTTGGGGGCGTCGATGACGCCGTAGTAGATGTCGGTCGCGCAGTGCACTACCAGCTTCACCAGCAGTTGCTCGCCTGGGCGGAAGACACCCCGCGCTGGCTGCAGGTCCCACAGGTACTCCGACTCGTCGCCGTAGCGCAGGAGGAGGCGTCGGCGTTCAGCAGGGGAGATCTGGCGCGGCACGCGCTTGAGGTAGATTCGCTCCACGCGCAGCTGCTGCGCTGTTGCCTGCACGCGCTCAGTGGGCTCGAAGTGGCGAATCATCATCGAAGCCGCTACTGCCCCCTCGCCCTCATGCTCGATGCGCAGAGTGTTCACGCCATCGCGCAACCGCGCGGGCGGTATCTCTACCACCTCTTCGGGGCGCAACCAGTCCTCCGCACGATACTGTAGCTCCCGTATCGCCTCGCCGTTGAGCAGGATACGCACGCGATGCTCTCCGCGCGCTGCCTGCGGCATGCGTTGAGCGTACTCCGTCAGCGCAAGGATGACCTGCGCTGTGTCGTTCGTGGAATGCCAGTACTCGCCACGCCGCTTCTCTGCCAGCCAGCGCAACGCCTTCGGCAGCAGCGGATGGCGCGGGTCATTGCGCACCAGCAAGCGTGCCACCCAGGCAGTTGCGTAAGTGTCCTGCGCATACCACAGCCATTCGGTAGGGCGTAGCATCTGGGGCGACTGCTCTCGCCAGAAGGCGGTAGTCGGCGTCTGGATGGCACGGGCAAGTATCTCCTGATACAGCTGCCTCGCCTGCGCAGACAGTCCTACCTGTTGCAGCGCCATTGCCAATGCGCACTGTGAGGAAGTGCCCAGATAGCCTCGCACCTCCATCAGTCGCAGTAGTGGCTTCTGTGCCCAGCGGGGCGAAAGGCGCGCCGCCGTCGCGAGGGCGTGCGCCTTTTCGTTGAGCTGATGAATCCATAGTGCCATGGACATCTCCTGACGAGCCTTTGGCATCCCCTGCAGGCGAGGCGGCTGCGAGGGGATGAAGGCAATCAGGCGGAATAGGGCATTGACCCCCCGCTGCAGTCGCTCAGCCGAAACTGCAAAGCCCGCCTCTTTTGCCTGATGCAGCGCCTCCACTGCCAGCGCTGTCCACAGCACGTCCTCGGAGGCGTATTCCGTGTAGCCCCAGCTGCCGTCCCCCCGTTGCAGCGCACCCAGACGGACGACGCCCCGTCGTACCGCTTCCTGCGCTCGCTGGCGTCGCGCCGCGTCCTGCACGCCGAGCGCCTCCAGCACCTCCAGCACACGCAGGGCGCTCAGCATCGGATGCACCGTCTGCTCGACGCAGCCGTAGGGGTAAACCAGTATCTCGTCCAGCGCGCCTATCGCCGCGCCGAACCACGAAGGTGCAACGCGCACCTGTGCCTTCAGGCTGCCGGGCACTCGCGTGCGGGCAATATGGAACGACTTCTCCACCGCCCTCTCCACTAACGACGCCGAAGCGAACAAGCGAGGCACGCCCCGCGCATACACAGGCACCCGCACCTCCATCCCATCGAACTGCTCTGGCGAACGGGCGGTCAGAGTGAAAGCGGCTTCGCCCGCCGCGTCCGCCTCCACTGTCCACTCCACCACCGCCTGCCCCTGTGGCGGCAGGCTCAGCTGCCTGCTCTGCCCCTGCACGATGCGCGCTGAACCGCTTACCTGCAACACGACCCGCACCTGCTGTGTCTTCTCTGTATAGTTATGCACCGCGCCTGCAATCACACTCCGGTCGCCCTGCGTCAGGAAGCGCGGGGTCTGCAGGCGCACCAGCAAGGGCTTGAAGGTTCTCGTGTAGCGGCGCACCATGCCCACCGCCGTGTCGGCAGTGATGGCACGCGCCGTCGCTCGCCACTGCGTGAGGTTCTCGGGAAGGGGGAAGCGTACCTGCGCCTCGCCGTTGCTATCGGTCAGGATGAAGGGGCTCCAGAAGGCGGTATCCTCGAAGCGGCGACGTATCTCCTCGTCCATCTGCTGCGCCCGCGCCTCTTTGGCGGCTCCCGCTGCGTACTCTCGCCCGAACGAGATAGCAGTGCTCACCGCGTTTGGCGTCGCGCCCCAGAAGAACCGACGGATGTCGGGCGTGGTATCGGGCAGGATGGCGTAGATGGCTTCGTCCACCACGCCCAGCGCCACCTCTGCCGACACAGGTCTGCCCTCGTCGTCGCGCGTGCGAATGGTATACACCGCCTCCTCGTTGGGCAGGTAGCGCTCCTTGTCAGGCAGTACCTCCACCTGCAGCAGCTTGCCTTTCGGCGCCACGCGCAGCAGCTTCTGCACCCGAATCAACGTTTTGCCATACACGATGCTGGCGCAGACGAACGCATTGGGCGCGAGTCGCCATTCCGTCGGCAGCTCTACGACGCCCACACCGTTGCGCAGACGCACCACGCGCGAGGAGAAGACCTGACGCCCCTCCACCGTGAACCACACCTCCGCGTCGGGCAAGGAGGAGCGTATCAGCACCTTCGCCCGCTCTCCAGGCAGGTAGTGGCGTCGGTCGAGCGAGAGCTCCAGTGTCTGGCGTGCGCCCAGCAACTCACCGCGATATACTGGAGTGTATGCTCCGACGAACAGTTCGGCTTGTGTCGTGCGTCCTTGCGCGTCGGTGGCAGACGCCCGTAACAGATACTCCCCCTCGCGCGGCGGGGTCAGCTCCACCAAAGCGATGCCCTGCGCGTTCGTGGACACAGTACGGCTCCAGAGGGGAATCTCCTCACGCTTCCACTGCTCTCTGCCTATCCGCGTCCACCGCACGCGATACGCCGCAACGCGCACCGCCGTGCGCAGAGGTTGCCCCGTGCGCGGATGCAGGGCACGCAGCGGAAAACTGCCCGTCCGCCCCGGCTCCAGCCACCAGTTCTCCGGTCGCCAGTCCAGACGTATCGCCGCAGGGTACACGTCTACCGACGCCGCTGTTTCCTCTGTACGCAGGCTCAGGTCCGTGACCTCCACCTCCAGCGCGTAGCTGCACGGCTCAGCATGCGCCCGTGCGGGCAGGTGAATCAGCGCGTTGCCCCTCGCGTCTGTCGTCGTCTCGCCCTGCGCCAGCAGCTCACCGTAGCCGCCGTACACCTCCTCCCCCAGCTCCTCGTCGGGGTAGAGCTCGCGATACTCGTCCTCCTCTTCCCAGCCGCTCCACAGGTAGCGCCGATACAGGTAGTAGCGCACCTGCGCCCCCACAACGGGCGCGCCGAAGTAATACTCTGCCTGTAGTCGGAAGGTCACGGTCTCCCCGCGTAGGTACACCTTCTGGGCAGGCTCTAGCTTCACGCGGAACTCGGGCTTGCGATACTCCTGCACCTCGAATCCCCCCGCATACTCCGCCACCGTGACAGGCTCCAGCTGTCCCGTGCGCAGGTAAGCCACGCGGAAGGAGTATCCGCCCAGCGGCGCCTCCTCTGGCAGGGAGAACTCCCCTGCGAACGTGCCTCGCTCGCTGACAGGGACAGTCTGTTCAGCGACCTGCTGGTTCTCCGGGTTCAGCAGGGACACGCGCGCCTCTTGCACAGCAGGCAGGCGATACTCGTTTCCCTCTTGCTCGCGCACGATGCCTTTGAAATATACTTTCTGCCCAGGGCGATACACGGGGCGGTCTGTGAAGAGATAGTGTATGAAAGGCGAGGTTTCTCCGCACGACAGGTAGGTCGCCGCGCGATGCGCTCCCCAGAACGCCCACACCATTGCGGAACCTGCGGGGCAGGGCGGCAACAGGGCAATGCCGTCTGCGTCGGTCGTCGCCTGCCCGAGGGGGGAGTTCCCCTTGACATACAGCGCGACCTTTGCTCCTGCTACGCCTCTGCCGTCCTTCAGGCGCACTACGCGCGCCAGCACGTTACCCGTCGGCGCGTACTTGACTACCAGTCCTACATCGGATATCCAGAGCAGGTTCGCTCGCGCACTGCCCCGCTGGTCAGTAGTAACCACCACGTACATCCCGGCAGGTAGACGGGGCAAACGCACCTCGCGGGCGTAATACGCTTGACGCACTGGGGGCTGCAGCAATGCAGTTTGGGGAGCGCCCACTGGCTTACCCCTGAGCGCCAGCGGGCTGACCTGGTTCAGATGATGACGAACAACTTTACCCTCGTCCACCTGATAGACGCGCACCTGCAGGCGGTGCGCCCCGACGCCCGATACAGTGATAGCAGGCTGTTCGTCGGGAGTGAATACTCGCTGGGGGGCGTAGGCGTCCCAATAGCTCTGCGCCTGGGCACAGTAGCCTGCTACTACCAGTAGCAGCAGCAGAAACCATCGCTTCATGGCAGCACCTCTTCCCCTTGAACACCGTCGCTATTCCGTCTCGGTGGAGGAGCCGACTTCTGGGATAGCATGACCTCGTCTGCTACAGGCGGACGAACCGTTGCCTGCCGACCGTTCACAGGTAACGCACAAACCGATTCTGCTCGTCCACGAGGATAACCTTCGGGGTAATCGGTTCGTCGGTCAGCGCGAAGGAGGCGATAATCACCTTTTGTCCGACGGATACTCTCAACGCCGCCGCCCCGTTGATGCAGACCACCCCGCTGCCCGGCTCGCCCGCGATGGCGTAGGTTTCAAAACGCTCCCCATTGGTCAGATTCCACACATGCACCAGCTCGCCGGGCAGCAGGTCTACGCGCTCCATCAGGTCGGCGTCGATGGTGACGCTGCCGATGTAGTCGACATTTGCCTCGGTGATGGTGGCTCGATGGATTTTGCTCTTGAGCACCTGCCGAAGCACCATGCGCTAATGTCCTCCTGTCACTCCGGGCACCGGTTTCGTGCGCGATTTGCCGCGAACAGGCTGCGTGGCGGGCTCCGCGCCGAGCTGCTCCTGTCGCAGCTCCGCGAAGCGACGACGCATGGCGATGATACCGCCTGCGGTCATCACAATCGTGCCCAGCCACACTAGGTTAATCAGCGGCTTCTGCTTCACCTCCACTGGCACCAGCACATGGTCGGGCATGGGCTTCTGCCCAGGCATCCCGACGAAGCGCAGGGTAATCTGCCGTTCGGTGGCGTTGATTTCATCCGTGTGCAGCACGACCTCGCCCCCGCCGGGCAGCTTCGCGGGCTGCGTTGAACCGTCCAGTCCTGCTTTAGGTACCAGCTGGTACTTCTTCCCCTTGTATTCCACATCCAGCACCGCACCGATATGCATGTGCTGATGCCCCATTTCACCTTCCACTTCGAACTTCTTGAAGTGCACCGTGTAGTCGTCCAGCTTGCCTGTCTCGCCCGGCTTGAGAATGAGCGCGCGTCCCCGGTCTTCCACACGCTCGATAACGCCCGCGCCGTCGCTGCCGATAGCCACATACAGGTCATACAGCGGATGCTTCACCACCTCGGGACCCGCCACGCGCCGCGGCTGACCAGTGTGCATGTCGAAGTAGTACACGGGGCGCGCCTCGAAGGACTTGCCGCCGTTAAGGCTTTCAAACTTCAGGCGCACGGCGTTACCCTTGCCGAACTCACCATGATGGTGCGTCATGCCCACATAGCTGACACGATAGCCGAACATCTCGGCGGAGACGCCGTTCGTGATGACTGCCTGCGCCTTGCGCTCGTAAAACATGCTGGCGGCGGACCCCAGTATCAGTAGCCCCACGCCGATATGTACCAGATACCCGCCGAAGCTCATCGCACGACGTCGCGCCAGACGCCACACCAGCACGGCGTTAGAGAAGATGGCAAACAGCGCCAGCAGCATCAGCACGAACACGCCAACCGCTACTGGCAGGCGCAGGAAATAGGAAGCGAACGCCACTGCCAGTCCTACCGCAAGAGTCGCGTACCAGGGACCCGAAATGCGCTGGATGAAGGCGTCTGTGTTATCCACCTTGCGCCAGCTGAGGAACGGCACCAGCCCCAGCAAGAGCAGCATCATGTAGGCGAAGGGCGCGTTGGCAATGTGGTAGTAGCTGATATCCACCGCGCTGCTCTGCCCTGTCGCCAGCTTGGAGATAATAGGCATGGAGGCGCCCACCAGAGTCAGCCCCGCAATCACCACCAGCGAGATGACCCCCAGGGAGAATGCCAGGTCGCGCGACAGCACGCCCTCGGCGGTCTGGCGGGCAGGGATTTGGCGCAGGCGGAACAACCACAGCCCGATGCCGCCCACC
>JANWXG010000380.1 GCA_025057335.1 bacterium
TGCTGAACCACAGGCGAAGCATCTCCTTCCTTGTCATGCTGAGCGCTAGCGAAGCATCTCAGAGACCCTTCGCTCCACTCAGGGTGACAGGTGGGCACTGACGTACGCGGAAAGTGCACTCGGTAAACTCTATGGCTCGTAGTGAAGCACGTAAGTGCTTCCCCCTTTGGCAAACAAAATAGACTTTGGGAATGACACAAGGCTATCGAAATGGTAAGCACAGCTTGGAGGGCGGGGCTCCTGCCAAGCCGTCCCTCCACCCGTCATGGTGAGCCTGATCGAAGAGAAGTCTGAGACCCTTCGCTTCGCTCAGGGTGACAACCAACAGGTCATGCTGAGCGCGAGCGAAGCATCTCGGTAGCCTCTCCAGAACGAGCTGCTTCTTCGCTTCGCTCAGAATGACACTTGGAGGGCGAGGCTCCCGCCGAGCCGTCGCTCCACCGTCACGCTTAGCACTGGCGAATAGGGAGCGTCAGCAGTGGCAGGTGACGCTAACGGTGTCTGAGGTGGCGGTGCAGGCAGCGCGCGAGCGATGTACTGCTCCTCCCCTATCGCCTGCTTTGTGGAGGCTGTGGAGAGAAGAAAGCCATACCTGAAGGAGACACAGGGACGCACGCTCAGCGTATCCTCGGCACGGGACGCGGCTCCGTGCTAGGACCGTCCACGGAGGGCTT
>JANWXG010000381.1 GCA_025057335.1 bacterium
GCTGGAAGCGCCCAGAGGATGTGGAACAGCCTGGCACGGTGCTGTTCTTCGGCAGAATCAACGCCTACAAGGGACTGGGAGTACTGCTGGAAGCGTGGAGCAGGGTATCCTGTCAGTGCCCGCAGGCAAGGCTGGTGATTGCTGGCAGGGGCTACGACCTTCCTCGTTATCGTGAGCGCATTCTTCAGGACCCGCAGTGTGAACTGATTGATCGGTTTATCCCCTCCGAAGAGGTGGCTTCTCTGTTCGCACATGCCAGCGTGGTCGTTTTGCCCTACGTAGAAGCCACCCAGAGCGCCGTTTTAGCGACTGCCCTCGCCTTCGGTAAGCCCGCGATAGTCACCAGCGTGGGCAGCCTGCCCGAGATGGTTGAGGACGGGGTGACAGGTCTGGTGGTGCCCCCACGCGATGTTGACGCTCTGGCAGAAGCACTGGTAACCCTCCTCACAGACGCGCCGCTGCGGCAACGGATGGCGGAAGCGACATTGCAGCTGGGCAAGACGCGCTTTGGATGGGAACAGCTGGCGCAACAGACGGAGGCGGTGTACCAGTGCGCGATGGAACGTCATCGCGGTAATCGCCCTCTCAGCCGACCACCTGCCTGATGAACTCCAGCACCTGATGCAAGTACACTTCCCCCGTGAAGCTCTCTCGCACGCGCTGCAGACCGCG
>JANWXG010000382.1 GCA_025057335.1 bacterium
CATCGGCTTCTGCTTCGGCGACGACAGCCATCAGGTGCAGCAGGTAGGCTTCGGTGTCGAGCAGGCGCGGGAGTACCTCCTGGGGCTGGGAGTGCGCACTGTGACCGTGCTCGTGCGCGAGGGGAACGCGCTCGGAACAGAGGTAAGGTCGCTAGAGGAAGGGTGAGTCGGAGCGTTCCCGTCGTCACCCAGAAAGAACGTCTGATGCTTTGCCAGGTGTGATTCGCAGGCGCTAGGCCTCGCCCCCTGGAGGGACGCGCTCCGTCGCGTCCGCCGTCATGGTCACGACGGAGCATGACCATCCAATGCGTCCGTTGTGGTCACAGCACAGATACCTCTGGAGGGCGAGGCTCCTGCCGAGCCGTCTTCCTCTTATACCGAGCGCCAGCGGAGCACGACGGAGAGAACATTTCTCAGGCTCTACCAGCGCAGGTGCAGGAGAAATTGCGAATGTGGCGAATAGATGTGTGGATACCCTCCTCGGGAGGTGTTCACATGCGAACGCGATACGTCGTGATGCTCGCCCTGTGGTGTGTGTGGAGCGTTGCCGAGGCGCAAGGTACCCGTGTGCTCACGGGGCGCGTATTGGATGCACAGGGCAACCCCGTGTCGGGGGCGCAAGTGTACTACTACCCGAACCTGTTCGTCACGTTCATGGGCGTACCT
>JANWXG010000383.1 GCA_025057335.1 bacterium
GGGACGAAGGGTCGCCTCGTCGTCGCGAGGAGATGCTTTGTCCAGTCAACGGAATCTGAAGGACGAGGCTCCTGCCGAGCTGTCTGAGCCTCCTCCCCGTTCACGGGGAGGCAGGGTGGGGGGGCGGCTCACTGGGAGGTTCGCCATCCAATCCGTCCCCTCGTCATACCGAGCAGGGGCGAGGCATCTCTCTTCTTGTCATGCTGAGCCGAAGGCGAAGCATCTGGGAGATTCTTCGCTGCGCTCAGAATGACCATAGGGGCTAAAGGGCGAGGCGCCCACCAAGCTGCCACCTCGTCAAACGGCGCGGGAGGAGGCGTAGACTTGGTGGCGCTTCTCTTCGTGAGGCGCGGTGCAGGACGCTATCACGCCCTTCTCGCGGAACGTCTGGGCAACCATACCTGTTTGTGCCAGGCGTGTACCAACAGGGCGACTAGGGTGATTGCCACGAAGGGCAGCACGAACCAGCGCATCACAAAGGTATACTCGTCTAGCGCATCGTGCTTACTAGCGTGCAGGATGAGGTACACCACGTAGAAGACATAGTACGCCACGAACAAGCCACCTTCCCATCGCTTAATCTCAAAACCGTTGAAGAAGACAGGGAAGCTCGCCAGCGAGTCGGCAATCATTACAGGCGCTTCGACGCGGATAACTGCG
>JANWXG010000384.1 GCA_025057335.1 bacterium
GCGGTCTACCTGAGCGCGTCACGAGATGCCACGCTGGAGGTACGCCGGGTGCTGCTGCAGGGTAGTGTGCAACTGGGCGATTACGGGGGCACGGTAGCGGGCTTGCCAGTGCAAGTGAGCGTGACGCAGGGAAACAGCTCCGAAAGCCTCTCGGCATCACTGGATAGCGACGGTCGTTTCGCCTTGGAGACCTCGCTGGCAAGCAGCGGCAGCGTGGCGGTGAAGGTGACCCACTGGCTGCGCCAACGGGTGAACGCCAGCCTGTCGGGTGAAGTAGCGCTCGCCTGGAACCTGGTCAACGGTGATGTGGACGGCGACAACGAGGTGAGCCTGCTGGACTTTGGGGAACTGGTCGCGGCGTTCGGCACTGTGGCGGGCGACAGCAGCTGGAACCCCAACGCCGATCTGGATGGCGACGGCGAGGTGACGCTGGTCGACTTCGGCATCCTCGTGCGCAATTTTGGGCTGGTCGGAGACGAATAGGCGCTCGTCAGAACATGGGCAGGCACTGCAGGCGCGCCTCCCAGCGACGGCTGCCCCGCTGTAATAGCACGCGCTTGACCGTCCCCTCCTCGCCGACCAGCCAGCGCTGTACTTCCGCCGGGCTGACGCCGCGCGTGGAGCGACCGTCCACTGCCAGCACAGCGTCGCCTTTCTGAA
>JANWXG010000385.1 GCA_025057335.1 bacterium
CGTTCTGGAGTAACCAGCCGCTGGGCAGGCTATACGCGAACCTCGCGCCGCAGACCCCGCCTCAATACACCAGCCCCTACATCGGGCTGGCGAAGGCAAAACTCAGCGAGGCGCTGATTGCCTGCGTGGACTACTACGACCGCTACGGCGCGCGCGGCTTCGACGGGTTCGTGCGCCAGCAGATGGAGCGCGCCGCCAGCGAAGTGCGCCGCCAGATGAGGAGGAACCCTTACCTACATGAAAACGCCTGACCTGCCCGCCAAGACGGTTGCGACCACCGCCGCACCGCGCAAACGCCCCCCGCGCGGCGACAAGCTTGCCCCCTACCTGTTCGTCGCGCCGTTTCTAATCCTGTTCCTCGTGTTCGGCGCGTATCCGCTCATCAAGAGCGTGATTCTGGCGTTCTACATCACCAGCGGTCCACGCGATCAAGTGTTCGTCGGGCTGGAGAACTTCCGCTTCCTGCTCTCTGACCCCGACTTCTGGAAGGCAGTGCGCAACACGGCGGTCTACACCTTCTGGTCGCTTGTGTTGCAGGTGCCGCTGGGGCTGGGCTTGGCGATCCTGCTCAACTCGCGCTGGGTCAAAGGGCGCGAGTTCTTTCGGCTGGCGTTTTTCTCGCCCAACCTCGTGGGGCAGGTGTTCGTGGGCGTGCTGTTC
>JANWXG010000386.1 GCA_025057335.1 bacterium
CAGAATAAAGAAAAAACTCCAAAAATCCGTTGCATGCTCGCAGCAACGGCATTATAATGCAAATGGTCGTCAAAATAACGTGAACTATTTAGGATAGAAGATTTGGTCAGGTGTCCGTAAAAATTATCGGCCGAATGAAATACCCTGACTTAAGGGTAGAGACCGAGGAGAAAGCACCCGTCTAGCGGTCAGTAGGAGTGTTCTGATCATTTAACTTGTTCGTCAAAGGAGGTTTTCCATGACTAGACACCGTGATATGAGGGATTTGTTGCATCACCCAAGAGCATTTACTTTGATTGAACTGCTCGTGGTTATCGCTATCATCGCAGTCCTAATTGGGTTGTTGCTTCCCGCTGTTCAGAAAGTACGTCAGACCGCGGCCCGGACCACTAGTAGCAACAACTTACGACAAATTGTTTTAGCCACTCACAATATGGCGAGCCAGAAGAGCAACAAGCTTCCACCGGTCCGTGGTAGCTTCGATAACTATCGCGTACCGCCACAATTTTCAACAGTGGCTAATAATATCACTCTACATGTGCGATTGCTACCATTTTTAGAGCAGGAGAATATGTACGATCAGGCCAATTTGCAACCCCTAAAGATTTTCTTGTCTCCATTAGATCCAAGTTTAGACGATGATAACGGGAACTTTTA
>JANWXG010000387.1 GCA_025057335.1 bacterium
GAGCATTGGTCATAACAAACTATCGGCGACAGATACGCATAGTTGTAGCCCGTGTTTGCTGTGAGGGAGTAGCACTGCAGACGCTCGAGCCGGTCGCGCGGCGGACGCCCGTGACAGCTCGCCAGAATCTCGTCCGTAGCGTTCGGGTCGGAAGGGCAACGGAACTGTGTCCAGTCCTTCACATACGGCTGGAGCAACATCGCCAAGTAGCGATTGGCAGGGTTATCCACATTCGCCCAGGACGAGTAGTACTCGGTGAGGGGCTGAAAGGTGTCGAAGTCCGCGCTGTAAGAAACAATCGCGCGCGCGACCTGATAAAAGCGTGCGCCGCAGGTGGTCTGGCGTGCGCTCTCCCGCGCGGATGAGAAGACGGGGAACAGAATCGCCGCCAAGATCGCGATAATCGCTATCACTACCAGCAACTCAATCAGAGTGAAACCGCGCCATCTCATAGCAGAGCCTCCATGGGCATATTATAGCCCGTTTTTTGTCCATCCCCTGCAAATTGTTTGGGGAAGTCGAGGACGCGGCTCAGCTAACTAAACAGGATCTGGTACATCGTCTCCAGATGTTCCTCCACGCACTGGCGAATTTGCAGCGCAACCTCTTCGCTCAGGCGCACCTGCGCGGCGAGTTCCTGTGGGGGCAGCGAGAAG
>JANWXG010000388.1 GCA_025057335.1 bacterium
ACTCGGGCGGTACCAAGCTGTCGGAGGCATACAAGCTCGCGCTGGACATCATCGACAAGCGCTACAACCCGCGCGAGTGGAACATCTATCCCTTCCTGTTCTCCGACGGCTACAACTGGGGCGACCGCGAAGTGGTGCAGCTGGTAGAGCGAATGGCGGCGATCAGCAATCTGGTCGGCTACGGCGAGATCGCCGATGAGCTGTGGGGACACGCCGACTCGTTCGCCCCGCTCGGGCAGGCGCTGCACGAGCGTTTTGCCGACGACCCGCGCGTGGTGTTGGTACGCATCACCAGCAAGGAGGACGTGTGGCCCGCCCTCAAGCGGTTCTTCAGCAAACACCCAGAGGTGCAGAGCGTGTGAAAGGAGCATGCCTGTCAATGCAGCCCTTCCGTTCTGGGAGCACATGGAAATGGACCGCAAAGAAGAGATTGCCGAGATGCTCGATGACATAGTGAAGAAGCTCGTCGAGAGCTATGCCCCACAGAAAATCATTCTATTCGGCTCGTACGCTAGCGGTAGGGCGCGGGAGGATAGCGACATAGACCTCTTGATTGTCAAAGACACTCAACAGCCACACCTTGACCGGTGGCGAGAGGTCAAGCGCTTGCTACGAGACCGCTCTCGGCGAGTGTCCATCTCTCCCCTCGTC
>JANWXG010000389.1 GCA_025057335.1 bacterium
CCAGCAAGCAAAAGAGCAGAAAATCGTGAAGTATGTGGGCATCTCAGGGCACAACGACCCCGAAGTGCTGAAGACCGCGATGGAGCGGTTCCCGTTCGATATGGTTCTCATCCCGCTGAACCCGACGGAGCCGCATCACCCGCGGGCGTTCACGGGGGAGTTTTTGGAGTATGCGCGTCGCAAGGGCGTCGCGATTGCCGTGATGAAGGTGATGGGCGTGGGGCGGCTGGTGGGCGAGGGCAAGTTCACTGTGAGCGAGCTGTTCCGCTACGCGCTGAGCTTCCCAATCCATACCGCCGTGATTTTGCCCAACAGCCTGCGCGAGTTGCGCGAGCTGCTCCAAGCCGCGCACGAGTTCAAACCGATAAGCTCATCCGAGCGCGCCGGGCAAGCCGCTTACTCCGCAGGTTGCAGGAATGTATCACCAGTGGCCCTGACGCTCAGTCGAACACATCGAAAATATCTTCCAGCCAGCCGCGCTTCTTGCGACGCTTGCGCTTGTGGTAATCATCGTAGTAGTAATCGTCGTCATCATCATAGCGCGGCGCGGGGCGTTGCGGTTCGGGGCGATAGGGCGCAGGCGGCGGCTCAGGCGCGTGAGGAGCAGGGCGACCGCCGCCTTGCATCTCCAACACATGCCGCTCAATAAT